>JAPLFS010000070.1 GCA_026390555.1 Pseudomonadota bacterium | reverse complement strand
TTAGTGCTAAATAGTGGCTCTGGGCCTGGCCTGAAACACTAATAGGATTGAACCCAGCATCATAAGCACCATTGCTATTACCTGCGCCTCACTCAGCCCAGCTACTAACTCCGGATTCGGGCGTAGAAACTCAATACATACGCGTTCAATTGAGATCAGAAAAAGATAAAGCCCAAAGCGCTGAAAGCGCTCCTTTAGAATACGGGGACTAGTTTCAACCCGGCTTAGTATCCAGAGCACAATCAGGGCAGCCGCCGACTCGAAAAGCGGAGTGGGATATACGAGCTCACCAGGCATGGTCGGCACAACTCCCGTAGCATAAGACATCGCCCAGAAGCCGTGCGCTTGAATTCCATAATCACCATCCCCAGAGAGTTGGCATCCTACTCGCCCGATGGCGTAGCCGAGCGCTAAGCAGGGCCCCAAAGCATCACACAACCTTGCTATATCAGTGCCATCACGGCGCGCCATTATGAGCACAACCAACGCTGCGATAATAAATCCACCGTAAAATGTAAAACCAGCGCTAGAGAATAACGCCGCTAGCAGTTGCCCCTGTAATTCAGACCAGTGCTCCGCGATAAACCAGAGCCGCGCTCCGAGCAGCCCTGAGATACCAGCTGCTGTTACGTACCGTTCAGCTAAACGGGGCTCGATGCCGTAGCGACGAAAGCTAAGTGCTAGCCGCACGCCCCCCGCAAAGAGCGCAAGCGCCACCATCAAACCGAAGCTCCGGATAGGAAGTGGGCCTAATTCAAGTAGGGTTGGTATCATGTAACTATTCACCCCAGTATAAACTTGTCGGTGGTTAAAATAATTCTATCTTGCGATCGGTCCTAAAGACTCACCTTTCTTGTCGTCCCCTGATCGGGGACGCTTATTTTAGGGGTGAATAGTCACTGTTTTCACCCCCGATTTGCTCCGCAAATCGACCCCTGAGGGGTTTGCCTTACTTTATAAGAGAGGTGAGCATCTCGGCTACCCTCTTTTCACTCCATTCGCGCGGACCAACGATGCGCGTTACGGGCCCATTGCCATCGGGATCGAGCAGCACCTGAATACGGTGCTCACCGTTAAGCACGAATGATTCTGGTAGTCCCTTGACCTCGTAGAACCGTTTACTCTGCGAGTCCGTATCGATAATAATCGGATAGGTCATTCCGTAGGTGGCCTGCGCCGCCTTAATATTTTCGGGTGAATCATCGACAGCGATACCTACGACCTGTACTCCGTGTTCCTTAAGATTAGTATAGAGCGTCTGCAGAGCTGGTAGCTCGGCTATACAGGGGGAGCACCAGGTAGCCCAAAAGTTAAGCAGGATTACCTTACCCTGAATCTGATCAAGTGAGATCGGATTACCGTTAAGATCTACCCCCTTAATGTTTGGGGCCTTATCATCTGGATTAATTCCTGTACGACCGCCATCAGAGCAGGCAGATAGGAGCACAAATAAAACTGATGCTAGGGCTCTGAATATTCGCCCCATGGCGTGCTAACTACTCCGCTACTGGAGTAGTGGTTTCCGCCTCTACTGCGGCTGGAGTCTTGCTACCGTACTTCTTCTTAAAGCGATCTACACGTCCCTCTACGTCGAGCATCTTCTGCTGGCCGGTATAGAACGGGTGACACTTGGAGCACACACCGATTCGGAGCTCAGGAACCGTAGCACCGGTAGAAAATGTACTTCCGCAACCTCCGCAATAGACGGTTGCATCGAAATATGTTGGGTGAATGTTATCTTTCATAGCGGTGTAAGGGTACTGCACTGAGGGATCCGTGTCAACCTGCGGCCCAGCTGTTAAAAGCCTGCAAAAAGTCCGCTGGTAGCTCCATAGCTCGGCGGGTCTCTGTGTCCATAAAGACAGATTCGATCACCAGCTCAACCGCAGGCTTACCCCGCTCATTAAGAAGGGTCTGATAGATAATCAACACCCTGCCCAGCACCTCGGCCCGGTCACAGGTAACGGTTACCGTGCCCCGTTTTACCTCTCTTTTGTAGGTGGCGTTGAGCTTCGTAATAACGAGCGCCTTCCCCTCTGCCAGAAGCTGCTCATTGGGGAATCCGATCTCTCGCAGCAGCTCGCAGCGCGCCATCTCAAAGAGCGAGAGGCAGCGACCATGGTGCACATGTTCATACAGCGGCTCAACCCATGTATCATCTAACTCAACGGTGATAGAGAGCATCTATAAATCCTCCGGTGGTATCCCTGCCCAGGCAGGCCTCATTATACTCGGTGAATAGCCGCATGCCAAATAGCTCCGTTCGTGCTTTGATTATATTAAGTATCAGAGGAGTGTATATATGAAACAGATCTACCCAGCACGACTGAAAAAGGCCCTAAGCCTTCTTAAGGATTCAAAACAACGTGAGGTGCTCGTACTATCGAGCAACCCGCAGGTGGTGCGCTCACGAGACACCCATTTTCCATTCCGACAGAATAGCGACCTCTACTATTTTACCGGAAGTTACGCCCCCAACACCACCCTGGTGTTAAGGCCAGAATCGAAAGACCCAATAGTACTACTCGTATATCCAGAGGATAGGGTAAAAACCGTTTGGGAGGGAGCACGCCCACCAATTAAGCCCTTAGCGAAGCTCCTAAAGGCCGAGGTTATTACATCAACCGATCATGTTAAATCACTCCTAGGCTTACTAAAGGGCTCGGATCTAGCCTATCTTCAGTCAACTCACGGCACCGCCAGCGCGGCCATTAAGCGCGAGCTTTCCGAACGTAGCTCACACGCAACTCGCGGACTACCGCATACGCTGGTCGAGGCCGAGCGCTTTACGGCGCGACTGCGCGCATTCAAGGATCCCTCTGAGATCGCTCTGATTCGCAACGCTGCTGAGCTAACATCCGGCGCCCTGATGAATCTTTTGCCCCTACTGCGCAGCGGGGTAAATGAGCACGAGATCGGCACATTTATCGATTATTTTTACCGGATAAACGGCGCCGAGCCTGCCTTCAGTACTATAGTAGCTGCAGGAAAATCCGCAGCAACGTTGCACTATCATGCCCTTAACAGAACCCTTAAGGATGGCGAGCTACTGCTGATCGACACCGGCTGCGAGCTTGATATGTATGCTTCTGACGTAACTCGCACCATACCGATCGGCGAATCTGTAGCTCCGCAATTAAGGGATCTTTACGATATAGTTCTACGAGCGCAGCAGCTTGCGATCAAACAGATCCGCCCAGGGGTGCAAATTAGCTCCGTATTTGATGTTGCAGCGCGCGAGCTCACGCACGGACTCAAATACCTCGGAGTCCTCAAAGGTACGGTTCCGCAGTTGCTGAAAAAGCTCGCCTACCACCCCTTCTTTCCGCACGGTATTGGACACTCGCTCGGCATCGACGTACACGATGTTGCTCCTGGCAATAACGACAAACTCGCCTGCCTTGAGCAGGGCATGGTTATAACTATCGAACCTGGCCTTTACTTTAGTAAGCCTATTGGGCCTCTACCAGCCTGTGGGGTACGCATTGAGGACGATGTGTTGGTTACGGAGAAGGGTAGTGAGGTTCTTACTGCGGGTGTCTTTCCCAAGGGCTTTGATCACGTATTTGAGATGGTTAACTCAAGCAGGTAATTTATCCCACAATCTTTGAAGCACTGAAGCCGTAGCGATCTGGATCGTTAACTATTAGCGTGAGCGCTATCACTCGCGGAACGAAGCGGCGGGTCTCGCCGGGCAGGTGCCCACCTCGTGAAAGTTCCCAAAAATCTGTGCCGCCGCTACGGGTCATAACTCGATTGATTGCGCCACTGCCGGCGTTGTAGGCGGCTAGGGCGAGGTGCCAGTCCTGAAAGCTACTAAAAAGATCCTTTAGATACTTGGCTGCCGCTAAGGTCGAGCGCTTTGGGTCGAGCCTTTCATCCTGCATCCAATTGACCTTCAGCCCATAGAGCTGAGCTGTTGGGCGCATAAACTGCCATAGTCCCCGAGCTCCGGCTGGGCTCATTGCCGCAGGATCAAGACCACTCTCGACGGCGGCTATGGAGAGTAGCTCTCGTGGAACCCCCTCGCGCTCAAAAACCTTCCCCATCTTCTCGAACTGATCTGAGTGCTGTTCAAGCACCCTTACAACCGTACCTCTGTCTGCGGTCATAAAACGATTTAGCTCAACCTGCACCTCAGGGGTCACACCAAGATCTGGCTTTGGAAGCACCCGTGCTGACTGAACTGAGATCTGTTGCGGAGATTTAGTACGGCCGAAGTCAGTCTGTTCACCACTAGGCAGCAGGACGTTGTTACTAGATAGAGGGTGTCCACCCTGCCCGCTCGTGACAAATCCGCACCCAACTGAGGTGCTGAGGGCTGTTACTAAAATAATAGTCTGAAATAGGCGGCTAAGCATAATCGTCCTGTAGTACAGCCTAAGTACCACCTATAGGCAAGCTAGCCAGGGGCTCAGGAGGTAGCTCTAAGCCGCCAAAACGTTATAACCAGTTGAATTAACTGAGATGCGAGAAAACAACCGCAGTTTGCAACATGTCACTTAGTAACTGGTAGCACTTAGCCAATCCTGTAACGCCTCTCTTGCATCATAACGTAGTGCCATAATTTCGACACCGGATAAGGACAAGATGTTGTGCCATATGTTTAGCATGAGTTACTCACATTTGAGCTGTAGCAGGAGCCTTCAGATTAGGCCCCTAGCTATGCTCCTGTTCGGGCTCTGGCTCACCCTTGCTACCTCAGGATGTTCGATACTCTCCCCACTGACAGGACAGGCATCTAGCGATGATCGCGAGTGGCTTATGGACGGGACGCTCGCTATCTCTAGGCCTCTGCCCCCGATAAAACTCTCAAGCGGCGACCGTTCCCGTCTCGGTTCGATCGCTCAAATACACAGTTCAAGCTCCCCATATACGATCGTTCGAATCAATCGGAGTGCTGGAAAGCTCTCTCTTGAGAGCCCTGACAGCACACCGATAACGGTCAACGCTCAGGTTGCCAGCACTCTGCGCCCCGGGAGTTATACAGTGGCTCTCAAGCAAGCCAATCCGCTCTGGTACGCACCAAACACCTACTTCAAACAGCGCTCCATGCGAGTCCCAGCAGAGGGCAGTAAGGATCGTTTCAAACGTGGGGCGCTTGGCAAGCAGGCGCTCTTTCTGAACGAACAGACCCCGCTCCACAGTGGTCCAGTAGGAACCCTGGAGCTGGGAGGACTGCGCATAGCCCCCCAAGACATGAATAGAATCTTTGAGCTCGTACGGGTTGGAACTAAGGTCGAGGTGCGCTAACGGTTCGCGGCTTAGCCCCTGATTCGACATAGCCAGCCGGAGGGTGTATAACAGCACCTGTTCACAGCAACACAAACTATATTGAGTAGACGGGCGCACTTCGCCAATAGTCGTAGTAACACCTTGACTGGGAACTGCGATTCATCGGCCGAGGATAACTAAACGGTTACGAGCACTAGGAATATATGAAGTACGAAGAGTTAGGTGGTGGTTTCATCAAAAAGAAAGAGAGGCGCATAGTTGGCCTATTCATAGACGGCACCGGACTCGATCGTGCTACCCGCCGCATTAACCGCAAGGTCAACATGAGTGGACTTGTGCGCGGAGTAACCTCTGGCCTTAATCCGATCGTCGCCCGTTATTACACCCTTATTCCATACGAAGATGATTCCCGACAGCGCGCATTTCTGGATGCCGTTGCGCGTGCGGGGCTTTCCGTTATCGTTAAGCGTTTACCGCCCAAGGGTGTTACTCGTCAGGTCAGCGTTGACCTTGAGATGGCTGCCGATCTCGTCGCATTCTCCCTTGGCCTCTCTTCGTTCAGTAAAGAGAATGAGTACATGCCGGCTGACCAGCCAGTACGCTCCTCTGCGGCTATGGGAGGCATATCTAACTTCGGTCGCAGGCAATATGAGCAGGAGGATTTTCGCGACACTCCCCCTGTAGCCCCTGTGTACGAACGAACCCTTTTAGCCCGCGATACGGATCTGACGATACAGCGCTCAGTTGTTGTAGTTTGTCCGAGCCGCGAGCTGATCTACCCGCTTGGCATGATTAAGGATATCGGCTCCGACACTACGACAGCGGACTTCGGGCAGTTTAATACCGGAGACATCATGAAATCAGCCGCAAAGTGGATCGATCTCTCAGATTCAGAGACGATTTGGCGCGATTAATAGCGTTTATTATGCTACGTATAATCAACTAGATACCAATTAACTTGAGTATTGAGGGTTTATTTCTGCATTTAATTCAAAAATTTAATTAAACTCTAACTAAAATATGGGGTAAAACTCTTGTGGAGTGTTTCTAGTAGCCTGAGAATCACCTAAATGATCACAAGCGGTATAAACATCGATAGTACCGAAGGGAGTTTCGGTCCTGCTGCGAGGGCTGCAGCTCGTGACTCTTTGCCCCATTGGGAGGAGATACTGGGGGGCTGCGCTATAATACCAAGCTGCATTACCCCACATGTTATTGCCGGAACTAGGGCTTGCATCAAATATTCTGTGTCATATTCTGAAGCTGCACCTGAGATCCGTATTTTAGAGATCGTTGCGCTCTCTCCGAAGGATTCCGCATTGGGTACATACGTACTGACCCCTGAGCTGCAAGGCCCCCTAGCGTCAGAGCTGTGGGAAGTGCTGAATACTAATTCTATCGCTGGCAAAAATGCCGACCAACTCCTACCAGAGATCGTTAAAAAGATCTCACTAGATGTAGATAACAACTACTCTTGGGAGTTACGCAAATCTCTGAAGTCACTCTATTCCCTAATCAACGGCTCTCCAATGGAACGCGTGTTCCCAAGCTTTGAAGTTTTTGCAAAGAATCCTGACTATGCCCTCGATCAATCCTTTCTAGCAAAGCGCGTGATCGACGGTGAGGCTGTCTCGGTCCGTGCCGATCTATCACCAGAACTCCACAGAGTTATGTTTGACGTGAAGACCGAGAGCCCCTCAAAAGAAGCTCAGAGTAGCGAGTCCTTCTCAATCTGGCTCGCACCTAACAAGATTGCAATTACAACCTCCTCGGAATCAGCGATCCGTGAACTTCTGCAGATTACCTGGGACGCTATGCTTCAGTTTCAACAGGAGGGGCTAGATTCGATGCGAAGGTTCTTGTCACCCCCACACACTACTAACACAAAAGCTATTGCTGAGCTTCTCGATCAAGCCGAGGGCTTCGAGAGCTCTATTGACTCGAGGATCCTGTCCGGAGATCTGCATGCCGGGCAAATTACCTTAGTAGAGCAGCTGCAATCGGGTGCAGAGATTCGCCTGCATGTAGGAAGCTCTGCTGCTGCTATTAGCATTCACGCCAACGGCTCCGAGAACTCCTCCTCAGTGATGTGGCCTATGCAGGCCAAAGGAGATCTCTCCGATCCCAATCATCCTGTGCAGTTTCTATTGCGTGAGCAGGTAGCTAAACTGGCATTCGGTAATACGGATCGCAAAATGGACGCGCTTCTATTCCTAGACAAATACGCTAAGGAGAGCTGTAATAGATCTCCGTTCCTTACGGGCTGCTCGTTAGATGATACTCTTCCCTTCGAACTTCAAACGGATCCTGAGACCTTTCCAGATATAATATTCAATAGTGTTTCTGCGACCTCCCATGATCAAAGAATCGAACTGCTGCGCGGCATTCAGCTAGTAGAGCTTCGATATCCAGACTCCAGACCTGAAGCAAAGGGCGGCAGTACAAACTTTAGCCGTATCTGTTTTGGCATACACCCCAACGACTCTCTATATATTACAGCTAGAAACATTTTCGGGGGCCAATTAAGGGCTAAATTATCGGCAGAAACCTGCAATAACTCCGGTGGTTACCGCGAGGTAATTCGCAATATCGCAAAGAAGATGTCGGAGAGTCCCGCCCCTTTGCGAGTTGGAATGCAGCAGTTAATTGATGATTTGGTTCATCAAGATATTGATACTAACACTTGCGTATCTCCACTAAATCAATTCGGCACCCAACTACCTCCAAGCAACAATAGTGCTGCTAACCGTGCCTATGAAATGGCGGCTAAGCTGGCTAAGATCTGGGTCAAAACAACGGGCAACGACGCAAGCGACATAAGGCTTAATTGGATCGAACTTACCGATACCTGCCTAGCAACGATTGATGGTATCGGCCCAGATGGCTCCTCAATCGATATTACGATGACCGAAAGGGGTGCCTCCAAGATCGTTATTAACGCAGCCTATAGTGATGACTACCGTAAGGTGCATCAGATAAAGCTTAACCTTGAAAGTGCTGCCCTGCAGCACCTGGGTAAAAAAGCTACCTTCTTTAAGGATATATTCAAGCATTTATTCGAGTTGGCTGAATCGGCCCCTAACCACTTGGGTCATATTCAGAGCTCAAAGATGTACAAGTTTATCTCTAATCTCCCCACCAGTCATTAGCCCCTAAGGGGCCGATTTGCTCCGCAAATCGGGGGTGAAAACATTAACTGGTCACAAAATCTGTCGTCCCCGATCAGGGGACGACCAATCGAATTACCTATGAAACTTCGCCGTAATCTGAGTAGCTTGAATCGCGACATTAAACTACGGTGACCAGTTACGTTCAGTTTCCCGTTGACCTACTGAATCCAGTAGTGAATACTCCCTTACTTTCTCCCCTGAGACCTGGCCTTTCAGATAGCAGATACGCTACTTTAGCGCGGCGGTGCACGCGACTATAAACTGATAATTTTAACGAAAATAACCATATGGAATCCGCCCGCCGTTACGGTGAAAAGCAGAGAACAGACCCTTCACGCGCAACTCCTGCAGGTCGCGTTCCTCCCCAATCTCTCGAAGCAGAGGAGTCAGTTCTTGGCAGCATTCTGCTCGATAATCAGGCGATCAATATCTGCCTTGAAAAGATCCGCGCCGAGGATTTCTATAAGGCCGGACATCAGACGATCTTTGAAGCGATGGCAAACCTTTCCGACAAGCGTGAGCCGATCGATATCGTAACATTGGGGCAGCAGCTCCGCAGCATGGGGCAACTTGAAAATATTGGCGGCGCGCAGGTTCTCTCGTACCTAGTCTCCTCAGTTCCTAATGCGGCCAACGTCGGGTACTACGCCCGCATGATTAAAGAGATGTCTATTCGCCGTCGCTTAATCCACGAGTCAAACGACATCATTAGATCCGCTTTTGAGCTCGAGGGCGATCTTGAGGAGTTCCTCGATGGAACTGAGCAGCGCATCCTGGGGGTTTCTGACTTTCGTATCAACTCCTCCTTTCACCGCGTTAGCGATGTAGTTCAGGACTCAATCCGACTCGTAGAAAAGCTCTATGATCAGAAGGAGCCGGTTACCGGCGTACCAAGTGGGCTAGATAAGCTCGACAAACTAACCGCCGGCTTTCAGCCCGCAGATCTCATTATCGTTGCTGCGCGACCCTCTATGGGAAAAACCGCCTTGGTGCTCGGCTGGAGCCAATACGTAGGTATTTACGCACGCAAGCCAGTGGCTTTTTTCTCTCTTGAGATGTCAAAGGAGCAACTGGTGCTCCGTATGTTATGTAGCGAATCCCGTATCAACAACTCAAACGTACGAACGGGAGACCTCTCTGAGCGTGATTTCGCGCGGATAGTTGACGGGGCAAGCCGTATCTCTGAAGCTGAGATATTTATCGATGATACCCCTGCCCTTACAATTACTGAGGTGCGCGCTAAATCCCGCCGCCTACACCGCGATCACAAACTTGGACTCATAATCGTCGACTATTTGCAGCTCCTGCGCAGTCCGGCCTATAGCCACTCGCGAGAGCAGGAGATCTCAGATATATCGCGCTCCCTAAAGGCGCTCGCGAAGGAGCTAAGCGTTCCGGTTGTTGCACTATCACAACTTAATCGATCCGTAGAGTCGCGAAACGATAAGCGTCCGATGATGTCGGACCTGCGTGAATCAGGCGCTATCGAGCAAGATGCCGATCTGATCATGTTTATCTATCGTGATGAGGTTTACAATAAGGAGTCACCAGACAAGGGCGTTGCGGAGATTATTATCTCCAAGCAACGTACCGGGCCTACCGGAGCGGTGCGGGTTGCATTCTCGGGTGAATATACGCGCTTCGATAATCTAGATGAGAGCGATCTACCACAGTTGTCTGATGGCAGCTCTAGTAATGAATTTTAACTCTCCTCTGGCTGCAGCGCTTCCAACTCAGCACGTAAAGCACCTGGCCAGGTAACGAGCTCAAATCCACCCCTTTCGCGCAGCGCCAGCAAATCCTGCTGTTGCTCCTCTAGCTGCTCAGTAAGAACGCCAGCTAATGATCTACACTTAAATAACCACCAGGCGGCGCTGATCTCACTCCCCATCTCGGGCACCTCTGCAATTAGATCCAACGCCTGCTCTTCAGCCGCAAGTGCTCCGACATAATCCCCCTGCCCATAACGCGCAAGCCCAAGGGCGTGTTGCACGGCACCATTTCTACCCAATGCACGACCCTTGGCTAACGCCGCGCGGATAGTCTGCTCCGCTTCTTTAAAAAGATTTTGCGCAATTAACATACGCGCATGCCAGGCGAGCTGCTGTGGCTCGGGGGCCAACATCCAAGCTTCAAAGGAGTAACACAATGCCTCCTGCTCCCTACCTTCGGCGAAAGCCACATTCGAGATCGAGCGCGCTATGCGAGCTGCTTGCTTTGTATTTCCAGCCTCTTTAAAGCGCACAAATGCCACCTTAAGCTTATCCCTCGCCTCTGCTGAGGAGCCTAGCACAAACTCAATATCAGCCAGTGCCATCAGCAAATTCGGGTCCTCTGGCTTTTTAGCGAGTAATTGCTGTAGTAACTCCCGTGCTTCAACTCCCTGTCCGGTCTGGCCAATAACGAGCGCCAGATCAAACTGTAGCCTTTCATTCCCAGGATTAAGGTAATCGGCCTGTCGTAGTCTACTCTCAGCCTCAAAGAAACGATTGCTCTTTGAGAAGATCATCGCCTCGGTAACTAGCCCAGAAACAAGCAGCTCCCTTGATGAGGCGAACTCCTGGGAGTGACCAGAGCTTCCACCTATTGAGAATTGACGGTGCGATATAGGGACAGCGCAGGCGCTAAATGCGCCTATCAGCAATACCAGGAGGGTTTTTCCGGTTGCCATAGAGGGCCTACCACTTTGCGCCGACAAATATCAAAAGTCCGATCATAGCGATAGCATACGTAACCTTATCGCGAAGGGCAAAGACCAGCGGATCATCGTGCACCAGCCCACGTCTGGCTAGGAGCCAGATCCGACTTACCCAGTAGAGCAGCAAGGGACAGGCGAGGTAAACAACCTCAGGGGTAGTATAGAGAGCCGAAATCTCCTTACTACTTACATAGAGCGCAAGTACCAGCACCGCTATATAGGCGCTGGAGGTTCCAAATGCCGCTACCTGTTCAAGATCGCCAACAGAGTAGCCCCTACCCCAGGTTTTACTTTCGTTGCGTTGTTGCAATACGATCAGCTCAGAGAACCTCTTCACACAGGCCAAGCTAAAGAAGATAAACATCGAGAGCGCCAATAGCCACTGCGAAAGGTGTACTTCACTTACCACCCCACCAGCCACTATGCGCATAGTGTATAGGAACGCCAAGACGATAATGTCTATCAGCGCGTAGGCCTTCAGTCGGTAAGAATAGGCGGTCGTTAAACAGAGGTAGAGCGCAAGGATAACGGAGAACGCTGGGCTAACAAGATACGCTACTACAAACGACACCACAAAAAGCACCGGTATAAGGAGCATTGCAAGCGCTAGCGGCATGCGGCCCGAGGCGCAGGGACGTTTGCGCTTGCGGGGATGTTGTCGGTCCGCTTCAAGATCCAAGAGGTCGTTCATTAGATAGACCCCCGATGCGCACAACGAAAACGAGATGACGGCCGCGATAGTGGAGCTCAATGCCGCAAGGTTGAGCCATTGATGGGCCAAAATAAGGGGTGCAAAGAGCAACACGTTCTTTAACCACTGATGCAGCCTTAATGCTTTTAGTATCGTACGAAGCCGCATCGGTTGCTTGGGGATGATAGTAGCTCCGGGGTACGCCGCTACTATGCGTCGACCAAAACTGGCGCTCGCCGTGGTGCAAACAACACTAGCAGCCGATCCCCATACCTTAATATCTGCTTTTGAATCTCCAACGTACTCCCAGGCCTCTCCCCCAAGATGTGCATTAATGGCCTGCGCCTTGGCTGCACCCTTACAGTTAAGAACACCCTCGGTTGCGATCACTTCACTAACAAACCCAAGCCTCGTCGCCACCCTCTCCACCAGGGAGCGGTGTGAGGCAGAGGCTAGCACGATGCGCTGTCCGTTATTTGAAGCCTGTCGTAGGTATTCAACTACCCCATCATTCAGAGGCAAAAGGTCCACAGCGAGCGTAGAGGCGCGCTTGGCAAGCATCTTCTTAAGGTGCGCTCGGCCCTGAAGTAGCCAAAAAGGGAGTAGCAGGAACGTTAGAGGCTCGCGCTTAAGGACCAGCAAAAGGGACTCGTAGAGCAGATCGGTCAAAATAATCGTGCCGTCAACATCGGCACAGATAACTGACGGTTTTTCGTTTTTATAGAGCATCTCTCCCTGCATACGCCGTCTTATAGCAAGGACCAGCGACTCCGTCACCGTTTAAACCAGCAGAACGTAATTCTTCAAATTGCGTAACCATTCCGCACAAACTAAGGACGATCACACACGTAGATGCTATGTACTAACCCCTCAGGGGTCGATTTGCAGAGCAAATCGGGGGTGATAATATTAACTATTCACACAAAATCTATCGTCCCCGATCAGGGGACGACAAGAAAGGGGAAGAGCCGTACAAAAACCGCCTCCCATAAGCATTAACTTATACAACGATAAAACGTAGTGAATAGTTACCTGATTGCGCTATAGCACCCAGCTAGCTATCATTTTTATAGGATCAGATTACAGTTCTGCTCCTGCCCTTTAAATGAGGTTTGTTGTGAAAACATATGAGTCGTGGGCAAGATACCCAAAGATAAGAAACCAGCAGATCTTGCGAGCGGACTCTCCGAGTTCCGCCCTAGTCCTTCCGACCGATGGCCGCTCTGTCCTGCCTTACGGCCTAGGGCGTAGCTACGGTGATAGCTGCATTAACAACGATAACGCCATTATCGAAACCTCTGCGCTCTCTTGCCTAATCTCCTTTGACGAAAAAAGCGGGGTACTTAAGGCCGAGGCCGGCGTCAGTCTCGCTGCAATACTCGATGTTTTTGTGCCGCGTGGTTGGTTCCTGCCGGTATCCCCTGGAACAAAGTTCGTTACCCTTGGTGGCGCAGTTGCAAACGACATTCACGGCAAGAACCACCATAAATCTGGAACCTTTGGCTGCCACGTTAAGAGCCTCGGGCTGCGTCGCTCGGATGGAAGCTACCTGACCTGCTCTTTAAGCGAGAACGAACTGCTCTTTCGCGCCACAATAGGCGGGCTTGGCCTGACCGGACTAATCACCTGGGTAGAGTTTCAACTTATTCCGATAGCCTCTCCCTACCTCGATACCCGCACGGTCAAGTTCAGAAATCTGGATGAGTTCTTTGATGTTTCGGCGGAGAACGACTCGCTCTATGACTATAACGTCTCCTGGGTTGACTGCACCTCCGAAGGGGCTAGCCTAGGTCGGGGGTTGTTCATGGCTGGGAACTTCTCTCAGCGCACAAAAAATAAGGCCCGCTTTGCTCCAGCGCTACCCTTTCCCTGCGATGCGCCAGCGTGGTTACTAAATTCTTATTTAATGCGCTCATTTAATACCGTCTACTATAATAAGCAGCTCAGCCGCACGGTTGATGCACTGACACATTACGACCCCTTCTTTTATCCCCTTGATGCGATCCTGAACTGGAACAAAATGTACGGCCGTCGCGGATTCTTTCAGTACCAACTCATAGTTCCATTTGATCACGATCGCAGTATTATCAAAGAGATCTTTACCCGTATTACCCGTTCAAAGCGCGCCTCGTTCCTTGCGGTACTAAAAACCTTTGGTGCCATCGAGTCTCCTGGCCTAATCTCCTTTCCAACTAAGGGCGTAACGCTCGCTCTGGACTTTCCAAATGATGGTACTGCTACACTGAACCTTATGAACGAGCTAGACCAGATCGTTAGGGAATCCAAGGGGCGGATCTATCCGGCAAAGGATGCCCGCATGTCACCGGCTATGTTTGAAATATCACACCCGCGCTTGAATGAGTTCAAAGCTCTGATCGATCCGCGTTTTTCCTCAAGTTTATGG
>JAPLFS010000069.1 GCA_026390555.1 Pseudomonadota bacterium | reverse complement strand
ACAACTTATCAACAAGTTATGAGTCTCCCCCCTCGAGCACCCCCCTCCAGCCCCTGCGGGGCTGAGGAACAGCCGAGGCTACTGATTTAAGACTATGTGTTCAAAGAAAGGGGACCTTGACAAAGCTCTAACCTGCTTAATATACGGCTTTTCTAGCGAATTTCTGAAAGTGCAAACTCCTTGCGTTCGATTTAAGAGACAATCGTTCTTTCCCTTTTTTTCTGTCGGGCTGCTGCAATGTAGGATTAATCATGAACAATCGCCTCACCCGATCTTCGATGTCATCTGGAGGATCGAACATGAGCAGAATGATGGAATCCTTGATAGCATGAAATGAGATGACTTTATTCACCTGCTGTCGATATCGCGTTCTCTTAGCTGCTAGTTCGCCATTCACCTCCGCTGATAGGATAGTCTCCAAACCACTCACAAAGAGGGTCGAGAAGAAATCCTGCTTGATAGCTTCAACGGTTCGTCCCGTGAAGTTGTCGACAGCAAGGCGGCTCTTGATTGCTTGAAAGAACGTCTCGATTTTCCATCGTTTATAGTAGAGCTTTTTGAAGTCCTTTAGTGGATATCGTTTCTGATCGAGAAGCGATGTTGCTAATACCTCTACCTCTCCGTCCGCGAGGACTATCCTGATAAACCTCATGCGCAGACTATGTGCCAGTTCCGTATCGTCATGGAAGTGAGCGGGACGTTCAACCTCGGCTACTATATCTTTGTGCGCGGCATCGGTGAATAGTTGATGATATTTCTGATAAGTCAAAGGATAGGAAGATCAATTCACTTTCCGCAAGTAGCTGATCTGCCCTATCGACATTGCAATGGGGGCACGGAGGGTCCTCAGGTAGCCGAAAGTTTTAGTCGACATTGCAATGGGGGCACGGAGGGTCCTCAGGTAGCCGAAAGTTTTAGGGATGTTGTTTGTCGTCGCCCAGATTACCGTTTTAAGCCAACCAGAAGAGCATGAGAGGACAAGTTAAGAGGACAAGAGGGTGTTGAGCTTACAGTCGTACTAGAAGAACGCCCGTAGTTGTTTTGGGATGGTAGGGACGGTGCGGCGATGCGGAGCGTCTTCGATTACCTCCAGATAGATATGCGCTGCGAATTTCACAGCCCGCTTTGCCCCGCATGCTGGGCACACCCCGCGGCATTTATAGGAGAAGGATAGGAGAAGGCAACCAGCTGCGGCGGCAGGAAGTTGATAATGACACGGACGCCATAGAAACGCTGTTTTGTGATTGATTATGATATACGGCGATATTTCAAAAGCCTTAGGTACATGTCTTGTGAACTAACACAAAACACATACGCCTAAAGCAGTATGGGGCCTAGAATAAGGATAGCTCTAAAAGAATGTGTTCATACCTAGTGCAATGCTTTCTAGAGGGAATCGTAGAGCGTCTTTTGAGAGAGGGAGAGTCCTTGAACCTGTTACAAACTGTGAGCGAAACTAATCTACTTTTATGAGTCGGAAGTATTAGTTACGGGGTGCCTTTAGGGGATAATCTATGTTAGCTGCGACATTTTATCACAGTGATTTTTCTTAATAGGGCGCTTAGTATGTGCGACACAATGCTATCTATAGCGGTCAAGGGGCATCGGTAGCGTAATTGCCTAAGTGAGGGGCAAGGTGGTGGGGGCTCTCTACACGCGTTATTCGAGGTAGCTGGTGACGGATAAGCTCAACGCGCGTCGTGTACAATTTCTCACTGAGGGGCTACAACAGGTGCAGCGATTTGTTGGAGCGAAAGGAAAGTTATGAAGAAACAGATATCACGCACTCTTTTAGTGATGTTTGTTATTACGCTTGTTCTTGGAGGTGTTAAAGCGATCCAGATCGCTATGGCGATCGCCGAGCATGCCAATTTTCAGCGCCCCCCTGAGGCTGTTACAACGATTCGCGCTTCACGCGCTCAGTGGCGAGAGATTTTTGGGACCGTTGGCTCCTTTGTCTCAATGCGGGGCGCAACCTTAAGCGCCAAAGAATCTGGTACTATAGTTGCGGTACGGTTCGACTCCGGAGCGAAGGTAAAGGCTGGAGATATCCTTATTGAGATCGATAGCTCCGTTGAAACGGCAAATCTTAAAGGAGCGCTTGCTCGACTTGAGTTTGCAAAACAGACCCTTGAGCGAGTGCAGAGGCTTAAAGGTCAGAGCGCGGTGTCTCTCTCAAATCTAGAAGATGCCGAATCAAGAGTTATTCAGGTGGAGTCAGAGGTTCAATCAATAAAAGCAGCGATTGAACGAAAGACAGTTGTCGCACCTTTCGACGGCCGAGCGGGTATTAGAACCGTGAACGTTGCAAGCTTTGCTACGGCAGGTTCGCCACTTGTTCCGCTCTACTCATCTGATCCTATCTACTTTAATTTTTCCGTTTCTCAACAGCTCGCCCCGATGCTTTCAACTCGGGATACAGTAGTTATCTCGGTAGACGCATTTCCGGGAAGGTCATTCTCCGGAGCGATCACCGCAATCAATCCAAATATCGACGAGGTAACTCGAACTATCAATGTTCAGGCAACGGTTGCAAATCCTCAGGAGGAGCTTCTTCCAGGGATGTTCGGATCGGTCTCTCTTGAATACGGAGCGGCAAAAGAGACTCTCACGCTCCCCTCTAGTGGCGTGACCTATGCTACGTACGGAAACTCTGTCTATATCGTTGAGCATAAAAAAGACGCCGAGGGTAACGATACCTCCACTGTGAGGCAGCAGATCGTTGAACTTGGAAGCGCCCGCGGGGATCTCGTGGCGGTCCTAAAAGGTGTTCAGGAGGGAGAAGAGGTGGTTAGCTCAGGAGCGTTTAAGTTAAGACCAGGATCTAGTGTAAGTATTCAAGAGAAGGGGGCGCCGCCAGCGTCCCTAAATCCATCGGTGAACAACTCATAAGGAGTCCTCATGAAGTTTACCGATCTCTTCATTAGGCGGCCCGTTCTCGCCATCTGTTTGAATCTCCTTATATTCATCGCCGGATACACGGCAATAACGAAGCTTAACGTTCGACAGTATCCTCGCAGCGACTCCGCCTCGGTAACTGTTAAAACAGCTTACGTAGGAGCTCCGGCCGATCTCGTTCGAGGGTATATCTCCACTCCTCTTGAGCGAGTAATAGCGAGCGCGGATGGAATCGATTACATCGAATCTTCTAGTAAACAGGGAATAAGTGAGATTACGGTCCATCTTCGGTTAAATTATGACGTTAACGCCGCTCTCACACAGATCCAATCGAAGGTCGCGCAGGTTCGAAACGATCTCCCTCCTGAGGCGGAAGTTCCCGTTATCAACGTAGAGAGTAGCGACAATCGATTTGCGTCTATGTATCTTGGCTTCTCCGCCAAAGACATGACCCCCAATCAGATTACCGATTACCTCACCAGGGTGGTGCAGCCGCAGATTACGGCGGTGTCCGGTGTGCAAAAAGCCGACATACTTGGAGCGCGCGTATTCGCGATGCGAATCTGGTTAAATCCAGACCGCATGGCTGCGCTTGGTATCAGCGCTACCGATGTTCGGCAGGCCCTCTCACGCAACAACTTCCTCTCCGCGGTTGGTAACACGAAGGGCTCCATGATCTCGGTGAGCTTAATCGCCAATACGGACCTTAAAACTCCAGAGGAGTTCAAAGAGTTAGTTGTGCGACAGGAGAAGAATCGGATTATACGCCTAGAAGAGATCGCTGAAGTGTCCCTGGGCGCTGAAAATTATGACGAGGACGTTCGATTTAATGGAGAGGCTGCCATATTTATGGGCGTGTGGGTTCTTCCAAACGCGAACTCTCTCGACGTCGTAAAAAGGGTACGTGATGTGTTGCCTCAGATCCAGGCGAACCTTCCATCAGGCGCTTCGCTTGCTATTCCGTACGACGCGACGAAGTATATTAGAGACTCCATCAAAGAGGTTCTCTTCACCTTGAGCGAGACGATTCTGATCGTTGTCGCCGTCATCTTCCTTTTTATTGGATCGCTTCGAGCGGTTCTTGTCCCGGTAATCGCTATTCCGCTTTCGCTCGTTGGCGCCGCGATAATCATGCTGTGCTGCGGTTTTACCGTAAATCTTCTGACACTGTTGGCTGTTGTGCTTGCGGTTGGATTGGTGGTTGATGATGCGATTGTGATGCTTGAGAACGTTGAGCGTTACATTAACAATGGAATGGACCCCATTCCCGCGGCGATACGAGCCGCGCGAGAGCTATTTGGACCAACGGTGGCGATGACGATAACTCTCGCCGCTGTGTACGCGCCGATAGGTATTCAAGGAGGACTCACTGGCGCGCTCTTTAAAGAATTCGCCTTCACGCTCGCGGGTGCCGTAGTATTTTCAGGAATCGTTGCGTTAACACTCTCGCCGATGATGGCGTCTAAGCTCGTGCGCAAATCGCAGCAAGAGCACTCCTTTAAGCGCAGAGTTGATGGGTTTCTTAATCGGCTCCGCGAGCGGTATGAGAAGATGTTGCGAGTAGTTTTGCGGTATCGTCCCACCGTTGTTGTCGCATCTGTATGGCTGGCAGTGCTCATCATACCGTTCTATATGTTCGCGACCAAGGAGCTGGCGCCTCGTGAGGACCAGGGGGTGCTCTTTGGGATAGTTCAGGGAGCCCCCAACGCCACGATCGAGCAGATGCAGCTCTCCACCGGACAAGTGCACGATATCTACAAATCCTTTCCTGAGTATCGAGGGGCGTTTCAGTTGACGAGCCCCGGATTCGGATTTTCAGGTCTCGTGACAAAAGCGTGGGGCGAGCGCTCTCGTACGGTCCACGAGATAGAACCAGAGTTGTGGAAAAAGTTTTCTAGCGTCCCAGGAGTTCGGGTAATCGTAACCTCTCCGCCGCCGCTTCCAGGAGGAAGCGACTTCCCCGTCGAGTTTATTATCTCTTCGACCGCTGAGCACAAGGAGATCGTATCATACGCGAATCAATTGGTAGGCGCCGCCTTTCAGAGCGGCAAGTTCATGTTCGCTGATACCGATCTTAAGTTTGATATCTCTCAAAGTGAGATAGATATAGATCGAGATAAAGCAAACGCGATGGGAATTTCACTTGCTGGTATAGGGCAAGATCTATCGGTATTCATCGGAGGAAATTACGTTAATAGGTTCTCCATTCTTGGTCGAAGTTACAAGGTCATTCCACAGGTTCGGCGCAGCGATAGGTTGAATCCAGAACAGCTCCTTGAGCTGCACATACGTGGGCCCGAAGGTACGTTAATTCCACTAGGAGCCGTTGCTCAGATTAAAGATATCGTAAAGCCGCGACAGCTCAATCGTTTTCAACAGCTCAACTCCGCGAAGATTCAAGGCGCAATCGTTCCAGGTGTTAGTATTAACGACGGACTCGCCGTTCTTGAGGCAAAAGCAAAAGAGATACTACCTGCCGGTTACGTTATGGATTACGCGGGAGAGTCTCGTCAGCTCAGAAAAGAGGGGCAGAGTATGACCGGTACGCTCGTGCTCGCACTCATCGTTATCTTCATCGTTCTGGCGGCACAATTCGAAAGCTTCGTTGACCCACTTATTATTCTGGCAGGGTCTGTGCCCCTTGCTCTCGCTGGAGCTCTCTTATTCGTGTTTCTAGGGTTTACCTCGTTAAATATATATTCTCAGGTTGGATTAGTTACACTCGTGGGGTTAGTAGCAAAAAATGGAATCCTTATCGTTGAGTTCGCGAATCGCTTGCAGGAGCAGGGAGTAGAGAGGCTTGAAGCTGTGGTCCAGGCCGCTACAACTCGTCTTAGACCTATCCTTATGACGTCTACGGCGACCGTTGTCGGGCACTTCCCCCTTGTTATCGCCACTGGAGCCGGAGGCTCCGCTCGAAACAGTATAGGTATTATGTTGGTAACGGGAATGATTATCGGCACGGTGTTTACCCTCTTTGCGGTGCCGGTGTTTTATTCCTTAATCGGTGGCCGGCCTAGAAAGCAGCGCGAATACGTTGATGGGCAGGAAGAAGAACCGAGACTTGTGGGCGCGCTACTCTAGTTATCATCTGGATTATCATCTGGTACGGGGTTACTTAGGGATGTGCTGCTCTGTGCGGCTCTGTTGCTGCGGCAAAACTTGCCGATCGCTATAGTTTTCAACTACTTATGTAGTATCCTAAGGCCTTAATAAGAAAGTATTCAGGAGCCCGCGCCCATTCCTTCGCATCTGAATAGGGTGCGGTAATTGGGGTGCGTTAGATGTAGCAGTTTGGGGCTATAAATTAACCGGAGCACGGGGGCTGTGAAGGATAATATTTTTCGAATAACTACTGAATTAAAAGCGGCACGAATAAGACGCATAGTGCGTTGCATCGTGTGCGCTTTTTGTATCTGCGCAACCCCTTTTTCGGCAGAAGCCGGTAAGCAGGAGGCGCGCATCTTTGTTGTTCGCGAGAGCGACGGTACAATCCGCTTTACTAATCAAGCTCCAACCGGAGGCGTACAGGCGCAGGTCTTTACCGCGCGGGCCGGGGGGGGAACGTTCGTAAAACTGGGATCTAAGCAACGGTCGGGCCGATTATTTTTAGAGCTATATAACGGCGCTATTACGGCAGCGGCGGACGAGCACCGGGTTGATCCCGCCCTAATCAGGGCCGTAATTCATGCCGAGTCAGCCTTTAATCCTCGTGCCGTATCCCCTAAGGGCGCAGTGGGGTTGATGCAGCTTATGCCCGGCACCGCACGCATGTTAGGGGTAAGGAACTCATTCGCCCCAGCCTCTAATATTCAGGGAGGCACACGTTACCTGGCGCAGCTTCTTAGACGCTATAAAAATGAGGCACACGCCATTGCGGCCTATAACGCTGGGGAGGTCCCGGTAGATCGTTATAACGGTATTCCACCCTATGCCGAGACGCGCGAGTACGTTAGGCGTGTACTGGCGTTGAAAAAGCAGTATAGTGCCAATTCTAATGGCTGAATAACTGTTCACCCATAAAATAAGAGTCCCCGATCAGGGGATGTAAAGAAAAGCGGATCTTTAGGGCCGATTGCAAGATTGAATCTTTTTAACCACCGACAAGTTTATACTTGGGTGAATAGTTACATGGTTGATTGGTACAAACGACTCCCAAACTGGCTGACCTTCTTACGGCTAATACTTATCCCAGTATTTGTGCTAGTATTGATTAATCCAACCCGTGCTGCGCTCAATATCGCCGCGGTGATATTCGTTCTTGCCGCTATTACCGACTATGCAGATGGCTGGTTCGCGCGCCGCTATGCCGCGGTAACCGACTTCGGAAAGCTCTTGGACCCCCTTGCCGATAAGATCTTAGTTATGGCGGCCCTGGTTATGTTGGTGACTGTGCGGGATGAACAGTGCGTGTCTTTTGTGCCGGGGTGGATGGTCGTTCTTATCCTGGCGCGTGAGTTTTGGGTGACAGGGTTGCGAGCTTTCGCAGCTAAGGGGGGTGCGGTGGTCGCAGCCAAGACTGGCGGAAAGGTCAAGAGCTTCCTGCAGATGGTTGGTATCCTTGCTCTTCTGCTGCATGATTACTCCTTTCACCTGCTCGGTATGCGCATGACCTGGCAGTTCGTCGGATTAAACATATTGGTGATCTCTCTAGCGTTCTCATACGTTTCAGCGGTCGATTATTCGCTGATGATCCTGGCACCCTCTAAGGGTACCCTGGCCGAGGTAACTAAACGCCTGGGTGCTAACATGATGGGGGAGCGGGGGGGCGAGTCATCTAAGTCAGAGCCACCCGAACCTAAGCAATAGCTAAGACCACCTAATACCATCTAATACGGGCAGTTATTATCCTCTAAGAGGCTAGCTGTAAGGGAGTAAGGTGAATAGTTACCAATATTCTTCCTAGTGCTTTCTTACTTTAAGAGTGTTAAATTACTGATAGTTGTAACATTTGCTATCAGGTGCCATGCGAGTAGAACGGTTAGAGATCTTTGGATTTAAGTCATTTATGGAACGCCTAGTGCTACCCCTCGAAGCGGGTGTGACCGGCGTTGTGGGCCCCAATGGGTGCGGAAAGTCTAATATCATAGACGCATTGCGCTGGGTTCTTGGGGAGACCAGGGCCTCACAGCTACGTGGAGATGTGCTGGAAGACGTAATCTTTAACGGCACCGAGACGCTTAGGCCGCTCGGCTTAGCTGAGGTCACCCTTGTTATCCGTGCCGATCGAGAGAGTATTTTTCAGGATCTACTCGGGTACTACGAGGCAACTGAGGGACAGGGACTGGGGCTGGAGGTGAATGAGGCTACTGCTGAGATCGCCACTAGCGCAGATGGCAGTGCAGAGCAGGCAGTAGATAACAGCGCAGAGAACAGCGACGAGATCCTATCTAAAGAGGGCGTCTCAGCAGCAGAGCAAGCAACCGAATCTTCAAGCGCAGATTTTCTCTCTGATATTCGCGCCTCGCTTTCAAAGTACTCATGGTTAAAGTCGGTCAGTGAGGTTCAGATCACGCGACGACTATATCGCAGCGGCGAGTCAGAGTTTTTTATCAATAAGGTGCAGTGCCGTCTTAAAGATCTAAAGGAGCTCTTCCGTGTGATCGGACTCGCAGCGCGTGGCTATACGATCATTGCGCAGGGCGAGATCGGACGCATTATTGCGGCTAAGCCCGACGATCGGCGCACGGTGATTGAGGAGGCTGCGCATATCGCCGGTTTCCGAGAAAATATGAACGCAGTTGCCAAGCGCGTTGTAGATACAGAGGGGCAGGTTGTTCGTCTTGATGATGTTATTAAAGAGATCTCGCGTCAGGTGGCGAACCTTAAGCGTCAGGCGGCACGTGCTGCAACCCGTGCCGAGTTGAAGGGTGAGTTGGTTGTCTCTGAGAGAGATCTTTTTCGTGATACGCTCGGGAGGCTCAACAAGCGGGCCGTAGAGAGCGCTCACAAAGCTGAGGGATTATTATTGGAGGAGCAGAGCTCTCAGATTGCGCTTAGTGATATTCGCTCCGAGGAGCAACGCGCACGAGAAGCGGCCGTTAGGTTTGATAGCGAGATCGATCAACTTAGGGTGCGAACAGATGAGATTAAGGATGAGCTTACCCGTCGCAACCGTGAAGTAGCTGCTAAGGAGTCGCGCCAGCGTGAGATCAATTCAGTAGTTCAAGCTCGACAGACCGAGATCCGACGGCTCGAAGAGCGTCGTGTGATGCTTAGCCAACGTCGTCAGGAATCGCAGGGCTCGCTTTCAAAGCTAGAGGCCAACGCTACTGAGATTGAGCAGACCCTTACTGCGCTCGATTTATCAGGCGAGGAGGAGCTAAAGAACCTTGCAGTTGAGCTGCAGACCCTGCGCGAAGACCAGAGAAATAAAGACAGAACGATCCGTGATATGCGTGACAAGTTAGTGTCGGCGCAGAGTAGGCGTGAAGCGTTGCAGTCTCAGATGGCAGCGGCCTCTCCAATTGCACACCTTAAGCGTGCGCTCGGTGGTGCAGACAAGCTACCGAACGAAGTTACCGCTCAGTATAAGTTGCTGGTCGATGGTATTAAGATTCCAGATAGCTACACCAAGGCGCTACAGTCAGTTCTCGCCGAGCGCGCTACGTTCCTAGTCGTTGATGAGGTCAGCAAGGTGGCACGCACCTTCCAGGAGCTTGTGCTTAAGGCCGATCCACAAAATAAGAGGGGTATCGGCATCGGGCTATTTGCCTCGATTCCTGAGGATGCCAGCGTCGACAGCCAGAGCAATAATCATAGCAGCAATCACAACCCAGATTTACAATCCGGCTATGAAGGCATCTCGCCGCTACTCTCGCATGTAGAGACCCTCCCATGGAGTAAGGGGCTTGTAGCTCGACTACTCTCTAAGGTTTGGTTGGCGCGTGACCTTGATACCGCAACCGCATACCTGGATCTCTTAGCAACACAGGGGCAGCCAGATCCAGAGACGGTGATCGTTACTGAAAGTGGGGATCTTCTCTCTCCCTGGAGCTTTTATAGCCTGCGCCATGAGGGTGGTGTTATTCAGATGAAGAGTAAGATTGATGAAGCTAGCCGCGTCATCGATGAGAATCAGGGTGGCTATGATGCTATAGTAGCGCAACGCGATCAGCTGCTCACCAGAATTGTTACTGGAGAGAAGCGGCATGCTGAGCTTCTGCGCGCCATTCAACAGGGGCAAGCCAAGCTGCGTGAGCTAACGAATCGTCAGTCTGAGATGCGCGGGCGTCTGCAGAGTGAGAGCAAGATGCTCACCCAGTTAGACGGAGATCTGCAGCGCATAGAGCCGCAGATTGCAGAGATTAATCAGCAGTTGGCCACCTATGAGGATTCTCTGCGTGAGATTGCTGAGGAGCTTACAGCCCTTAAGCAGCGTGACAACTCCGAGATAGAGGGAGCTTACAACGAGGTATCAAGAGAGCTCCGAGAGCTTGAGGATCAACGTCGAGCGTTGCGAGAGTCCTCTGCACAGATTCTGCGCAGTGTTGAGCTGAAGCGACAGGCCTATGAGGCTATTCGCGATCGGCTGATGCGAGAACGTATGGCTACTGAGCGTCTTAAGGGCGAGCTAAGTAGCGTTGAGACGAACATTCGTGATCGCCAGGGAGAGGAGATCCTGCGCGCTCTGCTGCAAGAGGCGCAGAGCACCGAGATGCTGATTGAGGAGGCGCGCCGCAACCTTGAGGAGCGCGTAAATGCAATTCGACAACGACTTGAGCGTGAGGGCGAGGTTGATCCGGGCGTGATCGAGCAGTGTCAAGTAGAGAGTCTGCGGCTTGAAGAGCTGACAACTCAGCGTGACGATCTTGTCCGAGCTATCGAGACCCTACGCACGACCTTAACGGAGCTATCCGAGGCGTGCACACGGCGGTTTCTCGCAACCTTTGATGCCATTCGCAAGAACTTCGCATTCTTCGGCCCGAAGCTATTCGGAGGCGGAAGTGCTGAGTTAGCTTTGGTAGATCCCAATAATCCGCTGCAGTCCGGTGTTGAGATTGTGGTCTGCCCTCCTGGTAAGAGGCCAAAGAGTATCGATCTGCTCTCTGGAGGCGAGAAGGCTCTCTGCGCTATCGCCCTAGTGTTTAGTATGTTCATGGTACGTCCAAGCCCGATATGCGTCTTGGATGAGGTAGATGCTCCACTTGATGAGGCTAACGTACATCGTTTCGTATCGTTCATTAAGGAGATGAGTACCCGTACGCAGTTCCTGATGGTTACTCATAATAAGCAATCTATGGCAGCCGCTGATTCGCTGGTTGGGGTTACCATGCCGCAACCGGGAGCATCTAAGATTCTTACTGTATCGCTGCAGGAGGCGGTTAAGCAGGTCGCATAGCGCTAGGAGGGGGTTAAAGTGGGGCGCGCATCGTAATAAGGAAGGGGTAGCATGCAATCGTTGATCGATAAACTCACAAATTTTTCACGGCTTACAGCTGAGAACGCCGATACGGATGTTATTCTGGTGCTGATTGCTGCTGCTTTCATTGCGCTACTGCTGCTGGTGATAGGGCTACGCACGACGATCTATCGCAACTTTGATCGTAAGGGGATCGTAGCCGTTGCACGGCGGGTTGAGCATCTAGAGGAAAGCCTGCTGGTGTTGCGTGAAGAGATGAGCGCCACGGTTGAGCAGCTTCGTGAGATTACGGATGATTTTAAACGAGAGCTCTCGCTAGGTACGGGTAGCGGTGGTAGCGGCAG
This sequence comes from Pseudomonadota bacterium, assembly GCA_026390555.1. Classification (NCBI taxonomy): domain Bacteria; kingdom Pseudomonadati; phylum Pseudomonadota; species Pseudomonadota bacterium. Next base: position 1,829 of record JAPLFS010000069.1, on the reverse strand, counting down.
TGGCGCTCCACCTAGCGGTGGTGGTGGTGCTCTCGGTGGTACCGGCTCCGACAAGGGGGGGCGTCAGGCAGCCGCACCGCAAGCTCCGGTTACTCAAGCCGTTACAACGGTCAAGGTTGAGCCGATAGTGCGCGGTATGGAGAGGAGCCGAAGGAGCTTCTTGGGTCGACTCAAGAGCCTCTTTGCTGGCCGAGCAGCGCTCGATAGCTCTAATCTAGACGATCTTGAGGAGCTTCTGATCCTGAGTGACGTTGGAGCACGCTGCGCGGCCCTTCTCGTTGCAAGCGTTCGCAGAAGCTCTGAGCAGAGCACTGGAATGAGTGAATCAGAGCTACGCGAGATCCTCAAGGCTGGGGTGCGCGCAGAACTTATTCCAGTAGCAGATGACCATCCGATGTATGCACCGGTTATCTCACCGCAGATCGTTCTTGTGGTCGGTGTTAACGGAGTTGGAAAAACAACGACCGTTGCAAAGCTAGCAGCTCGTTATCAGAAGCAGGGAAAGAGGGTTATGGTGATAGCGGCCGATACCTTTCGGGCCGCCGCTGTGCAGCAATTAGCTGAATGGAGCAACAGGATTGGGTTTCAACTTGTCAGTGGTGCTGAAAATGCAAAGCCCGGTGCTGTGGTGTTTGATGGCATGGCTCTGGCAAAAGAGGGTGCAGTTGATGTGGTGTTGATCGACACAGCGGGACGATTGCACACAAAAGCAAATCTGATGCAGGAGCTTGAGGGGGTGCGCAACTCTATTCGCAAGCACATTCCGGATGCTCCGCATCAGACTATCTTGGTGCTTGATGGTGTTAGTGGTCAAAATGCTTTGGCACAGGCACGCGAGTTTAATAGCGCCGTTGCTCTGACAGGTATAGTTATTACAAAGCTTGACGGTACTCCGAAGGGCGGCATCGTTATTGCAATCTCACAGGAGCTTAAGATTCCCGTTCTCTTTGTAGGGGTAGGGGAGCGGGCAGAGGATCTGATCCGATTTAGATCTGAGCAGTTTGTAGAAGCGCTCTTTGATGATAGCTTTGATGTGGATGGGCCGACTGCCGTCGGTCTTACGCCAGGGCTAGATTCTGCTCGGTTGAATTCTCCAGCAAGCCATATTTAAAATCAGCAGAAGCGGATATGGAACAAGCGCACATAGTCCCAATAGCAACCCTTAAACTCTTTGATATTCCGGGTGAGTTAATATCGGTTGAGGAGCTAAAGCGCGGGCATATTAACCGTACCTATGTGGGGGTATGGGAGTATAAAGGAGTTCGAAAACGTTACGTACACCAGGTGGTGAATCACCGTATCTTTCAAGATATTCCAGCTCTGATGCGAAATCTGGAGGTGGTGACGACCACACTCCGTGCTGGCTATAGTCGCCAGGCAACTCAATCGGGTGACTCAACCCTGCAGGTAACTCTAGCGCGAGATGGTAGCGCCTTTATTATAGATGAGGCCGGAGAGTACTGGCGCACCGTTGAGTTTATCGAGCATACCACCTCCTATGATATATGCCCTGGGCCGGCGGCGGCCTTTGAAGCAGCGGCGATCCTCGGTCGATTTCAGCGCGCTCTGATCGGAGTTCCTGCGCATACCCTGACCGATACCATTCCGTTTTTTCATCACGGCGGGCGTCGATTTAAAACTTTCGAAGAATCCCTTGCGCGCGATCTAGAGCACCGAGCAGCAGAGGCGAGCGAGCAGATTCATTTCGCCCTTAAGCGAAGGGAGCTTGGCAGTTTGTTGGTTGCGGCACTTGAGGCCAAAGAGATTCCGGCGCGTGTATGTCATAACGATATGAAGCTTAATAACGTGCTTTTTGACGCTACGGGAAC
>JAPLFS010000068.1 GCA_026390555.1 Pseudomonadota bacterium | reverse complement strand
GCCGGGATCTACGAGCAAGAGGTAGGCTACAACCACTATCGTTATAATAGAAGCCGCTAACCTTGAGATCGCCGTACCACCAGCAACACTTTTAACGCCCCGCAACATCCATAACAAAGCTCCGACCGAGCAGATAATTATACCGATCTTAAACGGGGTAAGGGTCTCCTGCAGCGACCCTGTAAATCTAATCGTATCTGACGAGAACGGGACGAGAAGGATAAACGCTATGCCTAGCAAGATAAGGGCCGTAAGCACAGACATCGCTACGTAGATCCAGCGCAAAAGTTGTTCGCTCTTAGGAAGCCACGCTTGTACTGAAGAGGCTGCCAGAAAAGCTATAAATGGATAGGCGGGAAGCAGGTAGATGCCGCGCTTGCTTGAGGGGATACAGAAAAATAAGATGATAGATAGCACAGCAATAAGTGAGAAACGAACTAGCTCGCTCGCCTTACTCCACCGATCTTTCAGGCCGGATACGCTGAGCAAGGTTCTATTCCAGCCCCGCACGCAAGCAAGAGCCCAGGCAAGGGACCACGGCAAAAACCCCACCATAAGCGCACCGAAGAGATAAGGCACCGAGTGCTTGTGTGGCTCATCGTGCATGCTACTGGTAAACCTTTCTACGTTCTCGTATCGAACCTTTACTATGAACTCCTCCCCCCACTGCAGATAAGCCGCTATGTACCAGAGAGAAACAACTGTAATAACCGGAATAGATATTAGCAGCTCATCGAGAGCTAGCTTTGCAAGAGCTTTTCTCGACCATCCATATTTAGTTACGCAATAAACTGAAAAGATTATAAAGGGCAGAACTATTCCAACTGGACCCTTTGTTAGCACAGCACAGGTGAGCAAGAAGATAGCTACCAGCGGAGCGCCGCGCCGTCCCCGCTCCTCCCAAACAAAGAGCGCAAGTAATGCACCCGCAAAACTCATCGATAATATCGTATCAACTCGGCAGGTTGATGCAGCTCTGAACCACTCCGGACTACAGAGCAGAAGCAACGACGAAAGTAACGCAGTTGCTAGCGAGACGCGCGCAGCCAAGAAGAGCTGGAACATGGCTGTAAAGACAACAAATGCAATGGCAGAGGGGAGCCTTGACGTAGCTTCTGAAACATCTCCAAATGGCAGAGAAACGATAGCGCTTAGCCAGTGTGAGAACGGCGGCTTTGCTGGCACCTCAGCGTTGTATGATGGCGGTAATAGCCATTGCCCCGTATCAAGCATGGCCTGTGCAACGAGCGCCTCTCGTGGTTCACCACGGGTATAGAACGCCCTATCGAGCCAGGGAAATGAGAGTAGGACAGAGATCAGAACAACACACCATAAAGCCTTAGATCTACTGAGCTGCTGTTCCATATCACCACCCCCCTTATAATACTAGGTGCTAGGATAGTCCGTAGACGTGCTGCATAAAAGCCCCAACCTATGAATAATCTTGGGTTTCTCGTATTAGCTCGGTGCTCTACTAAGGCTATATCGGGGTCATTCTAGAGTAAGTGATTGAAGCCATAACGAAAGCCTCTGCATCTATACCGAGTACCCTGGATGCGACCTGCCAGTGAGCCCGGTAACGTGCTAAGGCGTGGTCGCGACCATCTCTGAGAAAGGAGCAGCCCAAATGATAACGACAGATAGAGAGAGACGCGCAGATCAAAAGAAGACGATCGAAAAGTTGCTCAATGATGAGCAGGTTCTCGTGCACGTCAATCCGCAATGCCAGGGCCTCACTATTCCGAGCCACCTATGTGGAAACAGAACCGTCACGCTGCGACTAAGCAGGTTCTTTAAAGGCGCGCTCTCTACCGATGACCAGAAGATCTCGGCGGAGCTGCTCTTCGGCCCTGATTATTTCTCATGCACTATTCCATGGAATAGCATCTGGGGAGCATCTTCAGTCAGAGGTGAGGAACATATCTGGGCCGAAGCAGCGCCGGATGAGATCCTCGAGATGGTGCTCGCCCAGCAGGAGGAGAAACGTGCCTACTCCCGTCAGGGCTCAGAGAGCTCTCGCCTACTCACCAGCACTACCCGTCCAAACCCAGGACACCTTCGTCGCGTGAAGTAGCCTGCTACTGCACAGCGCGCGCCTTCATATTTAACCGCCCCATTCAGGTGTTACTTACGGTACCGTTCTATTCAGTGCTGAGATTAGCGCCTTAACGCCTGCCACCTCGGTGCTCGTATCGATTCCTACCCCAAAACGGGTCACTCCGTTACATGCGACCTGAACATACGCAACTGCTGAAGCGGCAGAGCCTGCTGCGAGCGAATGCTCGGAGAACGAGATAACGCTCACCTCTTTACCTAACTTTTGGAGTGCGTCAACCGCGGCATCTATTGGCCCATTTCCTGCGCCCTCCTGTTCAATTAGATGCTTGTTTATATACAGCGCAAGGTTGACCTTAGTTCCGCAAGCATCTTCATGTTGTGCTAGATGCTTAAAGGAGCAGTACTCAAATACTCCAGTACGGTGCACAAACGCCTCTTCAAACAACTTCTTCATCAACTCAGACGTAATGGAGGTTCCGTGCTTATCGCACCAACTCTGAACGACGCTTGAAACCTCGCTCTCCATCTCTTTAGGAATCTTAAATCCAAGCTCAGTTTCAAGAACGTATGCTATCCCGTTTTTTCCTGACTGTGAGTTGATTATGATCGGAGCGTACGATCTTCCGACATCCTCAAAATCGATCGGCAGATATGCCACATTCCACAACGGCTCCTGAGTTATGGCCCGCTGCTCTAGGCACCTTTTAATCGCTGTCTGATGGGTACCTGAATATGCAATCGGAGATGCATCGCCCCCGTAAGGATGGCGATCTGGCACCTTCTGACCTGTGCAGCGCTCGTATACCTCACGTACCTTTGGCAGATCCTTAAGGTTGATGCCAGGATCAACGCCCTGAGTAAATAGATTCAGCGCAAGAATAACGAGATCAACATTGCCTGCCCGCTCCCCGTTGCCAAAAAGGGTGCCCTCTATCCGTTCTGCGCCAGCCATAAGAGCCAGCTCCGAGGCGGCAACCGCTGTGCCGCGATCGTTGTGTGGATGAACGCTTAATATTACGGAGTCCCTTCGTTTCAGGTATCGAGAGATCCACTCAACCTGATCGGCGAATATATTAGGAGTACTCATCTCAACTGTGGCGGGCAGGTTGATAATTAATTTATGCTCCGGTGTGGGTTCCCATGCTTCAATTACCGCGTTGCAAATATCACGCGCAAAATCCCGCTCAGTTCCAGTAAAGCTTTCCGGCGAGTACTGATACTGCACAGGGGTGCTGTGGTAATCAGAGAGCCTTCTAACTAAGCGCGCCGCATCAACAGCGCGTTCCATAGTTTCATCCTTCGACATCTTATAGACGATCTCTCGTTGTACTTTTGAGGTGGAGTTGTAGACATGTACGATTGTTTCTGGCCCACCACGAATCGACTCAAAGGTTTTTAGCACCAGATCTTCTCGTGTTGCTGTCAGGACCTGTGGCTTAACCCCCGCTGGAATCAGCCGCTCTTCAATCAGGGTTCGCGCAAACTCATGCTCAACAACCGACGCCGCTGGATACCCTATCTCAATCTGCTTAAAGCCTATCGAGACCAGCATGCGATAGAACTCCAACTTCTGCTCGGCGGTCATCGGGTCGCGAAGGGCTTGATTGCCATCTCTCAGATCAACGCTGCACCATGCCGGGGCTTTAAGGATAAGTTGATCGGGCCAGGTACGGTCAGGCAATCGAACGTCAAAGCGTTCCTGATATCCCTGATATTTGCCGTTTGGGGGCATCCCCTTTTCGTTACTTAGGTCCTGTGAAGCGCTCATATCTCTCCTATCAGTACAAAATACCCCGCCCCTTTATGTTAAAGGGGTAACGCTACGGCGCGTCGTTTTTGAGAGCTACAGAGATGAGCGGAAAGATTAGTGTGCTAAAGAACCAACCGCCCCATCCGGGCTGCTGGCTCTCTGCGGGAATTAACGCAAAGCCGAGCAACCCTGACGAAGCAGACTAAGGAGTCCGAGCTTAGGAAGGTTGTTTCGCAATGCAGCAATCATCCAAACAGTGTACCTAAATGGCGAAGATAAGCAAGCTTATTTGGATGCTACCGTTGCTTTAAAAGCAACAGGATCAAAATCCCCCAGGTTGAATCCTGCTACGATCGCATTACATAACTGCACGCTCTGCGCAGCTAGCACCCCATATCCAGCGCCGTTCGGGCTGACTATAACCTCTCCCACTGGCCATGGAACAACATCCTGCTTGACCGAGATAAAGCCAAGAACACCCATAACAAACTTGCGCAGCTTGCCATCCTGGCCCCATACGACCTTGTAGGCCGGCAGGTATGTGTCTGCGTCTATATATATAGTCTGCCTGGCATCCAGCGAGAAAGCATCCAGCGCGGCGTATTCAATCCGCCAGACCTCTCTAGGCACCATACGCACGTTTGTTGGAATCCAGCTCGGATACTTAGGGAACCTGTGTGAATCACCGTTTAACTGCAAGGCTGAACGATTAAAATCCACCTCGACACACGCTCCTCCGTTTTTTACAACGGCGCGCTCTGTGGCGTTTATGAATGGCACGAGTAGCGAGATGCGAGTTGCCGATAACGGCTCGATATTCTCTACCTTACCGGACCAAACCATAAGATCATCTAGAGAGAATGCGCCGCTAAAAAGCTCATCAGAGCGATTGCTACCAGTTAGTTGGCGAACCTGCTGAATAAGCGCAGACGCTGCCCAAAGATAATCCTCGGTTGCGCCAAGAAACCGAAATGAGAGTCGCCCCAACCCCTTAACAACCTCCGGAGATTGCAAAGATATCTTCTCACGAAATAGTGGCTTTAATGTACCAACGGAGGTTCCAAGTGCGGCTGGATAGATACGATCAAAGATAAATTTAGTTTGGTGCCCATCTACACTTGGACCGCGAAATATCGAGAACGCCAACTTCGATGAAAAGGCTCGCTGACTCCAAAATACCGCGGCTGCGTTCCATAGCACCTGATATGCCTGTCCACGCTTATTATCCTCGGATTGCGCGAGCGCTTGCGCTGAAAACAACGGCGCAACAACTGCGAGGGGTGCCCCCTGCAGCTCTCCGTTCGGCAGCACCTGAAGGTTCGCCTGATCTGGGGCTACCTGCGCATTTGCAGATGGAAGCTTTGGCTTTGCAACCTCAAGCACTAACTCACTACGCCCAACGATCTCGGCTAATTCAGGGGGAAGAAGTGCTCGGTAACTATCGAGGTTAACCTCGTTGACGATTATGCCACTCTTAGTTGCGCCAGTTAATTCTGGAATCGGGCCTATGCCCTCTGGTAAAGGGACCGGCTCTCCATACGCAATGGAACACCAACATGCAAGCGTTACAAGAAGAGCAAAACAGTCAAAGGCCCGGTTGTGGAAAGCTAACTTCATACCACGCAGCCTCGATAAATAGGCTATAGAACTACCTTCTCAAACTCCTGCATGCGCTTCATATGCATATCATAGAGGCGTTGCGGCCCCTCTTTATCAAGGATACGGGAGCGATTCATGAGGGTCTCCTGATCTTCAATAAAGAGGTGAGGATCTGGGGGATAGATCTCGGGATGAATTCCTGTATCCATACGGATCGCATCTACCGGGCAGGCCTCAACACAGAAGCCGCAATAGATACAGAGCAACGTATCGATCTCGTAACGCCTCGGAAGCTTTTCAATACTTGGATCTGAGTGCTCGCTCGCTTCTATATATATGCACCGTGCGGGACACGCCGTAGCGCAGAGGAAGCACGAGGTGCACTTAACATCCCCATTGTCGTGGAGGGTAAGGCGATGACGACCACGATACCTCTCTGGGTATGGTCTGCGCATATTTGGATACTGGATTGCGACCCCTGCAGCTAGCTCTGTTTTCACACCAACGGCATGCAGGGTATGCAACCATAAATTATGGAAGAGCTTTCCAAAGGTGACTTTAAGACCCTTGGCGATCTCGACTACGTAGATCCGCTCAAGGAAGGTCATCTCTTCACGACGCTTCATACGACATACCTCACCTTACTAATTGCGACTCCATGAGACTAACCTCTGCACCAACTCTATAGCAAGTAAAGGTGCGCCTCCACTAATAACGTGAAACCCCCGTACAGAGTCCTTAACCCGCGCCGCTATCTCCATCGCTACCTCAAGCGAGAATTCGGCAACCTCCGACTCCTCAATAGTTCTAACCCGCTCTAGAATAGTATCTGCTACCTTAATACCAGGAACTTTAGCGATGCCTTCAAAGGCCCGAGCTGATTTAAATGGCATCAGCCCAACGAAGATATCAATTCCTAACGGCTTGGCTGCTTCAAAAAATGCCTGTGCCTGATCGATATCGAAAACGGGCTGACTGAGCGCATAAACAGCGCCAGCATCCCTTTTACGAGCAAGTCGTTTGAGCTCCACAGCATGATTACGCGCATTGGGATTAACCACAACGCCAGCAACGTAATCAGGTTTGCCTTTAAGCTCTACGCCTGCCATGTCGCTGCCATCCCTAAGGGTAGAGATAATATTAAGCAGACCGATCGAGTTAACTTCGAATACACCCTTAGCCTCGGGCATATCCCCAACCGTTACGGCATCGCCCGTTAAGGCCACGATCGAACGTACTCCAAGCGACCAGGCTCCAAGCAGGTCCGATTGCATGGCGATAACATTTCGATCTCGACAGGAAAGGTTAACGAGCGGCTCGATTCCAAAGCGCTGCTTGAAGAGCGCGCCAAAGATAAGCCCAGAGAGCTTCATCTTTGCTAACGCAGAGTCGGTCACATTAACGAAATCTATGCCGTCAACCCCTACATAGCGTTGCAGCACGGCCTCGACATCGGTTCCGCGTGGGGGATTAATCTCAATACAGATCAGGGGTCGTTTGACCTCGCCTTGACCTGTTAGTAATTGCTCTATGCCTTGGCCCATCTATTTTTATCCGCTCCAGCCCTAATATAAGATGCAGGCTAGCGTGTTTTAAGGCCCACATTGCGAGGCGAAAACAAGCTAACTATATGAACTAATTACACCATAACTAGGATAGTCGCTACCTGATATCGATCTTTTTTAACGTGGCTATCTCCCTTGTTATCCTTAAGAACTGTCAAGATAACCTTGCAAACCGAGAGAAATACTATTACCTTCTCAACACGTTAGATGGTCTATAACCACACCTCGGGCGGCTACCATGCCGATGCGCCTCAAGGAGAGGTTGCTGCGCTTCATTGAATCGCGCTCCCCCTCCCGAAAAGCACATCAAATCGATGCCCCCGATAGGCGTACGGATTAACAAGTTTTTCATTTTGTGAAGTGAGCTTATGACAGTGAATGTTGAGGTATTTTATTCGTTCCAGAGCCCTTACTCTTACCTTGCTATGGACCCGATCTACGATATCCAGGCCAAGTATGATGTAGAGCTATTGTGGCAGCCCTTTTCAGCTAAGGCTGCTGGGCAGCCCCTTCCTCAGACAGGAGTCCTCCCAGACAAGCTCTCATACCTCTTTGAGGACACAAAGCGCTTGGCAGAGGAGCGCAATCTCGCACTCGTATATCCAGAGAACTGGCCAGAGGTTGAGCATGATCCAGGACGCCTTACCCGTGGCGCGCTTATAGCGAACGATCTCGGTGTACTGCTTGAATACAACATCAAGGTATTTAACAAGTGGTGGGGCCTCGGTGAGAATCCAAATGAGGATTCCTTCATGAATGAGCTCTGCGACGATCTTGATATCGATCTAGGTGACTTTCTCAGCAAAGTATCCTCCTCCGACACAAGGGAGCGCGTAAAGGGTATCTACAAGCGTGGTCGCAAACTTGGTGTCTTCGATACACCGACCTTCGTACTTGAGAGCGGCGAGCGTATCGTTGGATACGACAAGATGGCATATCTTGCCTCACGTCTTGATAAGCTCGGCCTTCGCAAGAAGTAAGCGAGGACTTCGGAAAAATCCCATGACGTCAGATGTGCGCAAAGAATCTGTGCACAGAAGCGGTGTTAAAAGAGGCCCTCGCCTCTTTGTTGATGCTCTATGCCCGCATGGAATAGAGATCCTGCACCAGCAGATTGAACTCTCTCAAGAGAACACACACTACCTAAGGGACGTGCTGCGCTTAAAGGATGGCGACCATCTTGAGTTAGGGGACCCTGACTCTGGGGCCATCTTTAGCGCTGTGATCCTCTCCACTACCTCTGCAGTGACGGTTCTAATTAAAGAGGCCTTGCCCGATACTCAGCTATTACAACAGCCCATAGTGCTGCTCTTTGCTCTCTGTAAGGGACAGAAAAACGAGCTAGTATGCGACTGGGCTACCGAGCTCGGCTGCTCTAGTATTATCTTCTGGCAGGCTGAGCGCAGCGTCGTAAGACTTAAAGATGAGAGGGAGCTTTCAGCAAAAGCTGCTCGCCTTACAAAGATAGCTCAAGCAGCCGCTCAACAGAGTAAGCAATCCCGCCCACCACAGATACATGTTGTGCGATCTCTTAGTGCGGCAGCGGCGCTTAATGCGGCAACGGAGATTAGTGCGGCAGCGCAGACCCTTCAATCAAACTCAGTCGGCCTTAAGCTATATTGCTCACTCTCACCAGACGCCGCTCCAGTCCATGCCTTACTTTCAACGCTAAATAACAGTGTAGCTACCGCCATCGTTATAGGACCAGAGGGAGATCTTAGCCCAGAGGAAGAGACGCTACTTAAATCCTCCGGCTGGCTACCTATCTCGCTTGGTAAAAGCACCCTTAGATCTGAGCTGGCCGCGCTGACCGCTATCGTAGCGGTTAGAGGATAACTCTACCCCACAAAAACCCGCGGAATACGTTGATTAAGGTTCACCAGGAGCTCGTACTCACTGAGACCACCGGCGTGGGCTAGCTCTGCTACGGTAATGTGCTCCGCTCCCTGGCTACCTATCAGAACAACTTCATCCCCGTTGTAAGCCTCGCCACTACCGATATCCACCATCAATTGGTCCATACAGATAGCGCCAACGATAGGAGATCGTTTTCCACGGATAATCACCTGCGCGCAATTAGATAAAGCCCGCATATATCCGTCGCCGTATCCGAGCGGAATCGTTACCACTCGGGTGTCTGCTGGCGCATACCAACTGTGTCCATAACTCACCCCAGCACCCTTCTGTACAACCTTAAAAAAAACAACCTGACTCTTAAGGCTTAATACCGGCTGTAGGGGCAGGAGCGGCTCAAACTCACGATTTGGATAGACCCCGTAAAGCGAGATCCCTGGCCGCACCATATCTAGATGACTCTCGTGCAGCGCCATCAGGCCCCCCGAAGCAGCGATATGTCTTAGGAATGGCGCTGGCGCACATTTTTCAAAGTAGCGTAGCGCCTCAAGGAAACGCTCCAGTTGTAGCCGCGTAAGGGAGAGGTCATTAAGCTTAACATCCGCAAAATGAGAGTACACACCAACGATATCGCAATGCTTCGCCTTTAGGGCCGCATCAAAGATGGTCTGTGATGAATAGTAATGCACCCCTATCCTCTCAAGCCCCGTATCGATCTTGAGGTGCACCCGTGCCCTGCGACCCAAACGAGCCGCGGTTAGATCGATCTGCTCTAACTTACTAACCGAGGATGCCGTAACATCAACGTCGTTATTTATGTAGAGATCGAGTTGATCCTTAAGCAGCCCACCAAAAACAAGGATAGGGATCTTAATGCCAAATTGACGCAGCTCGACCGCCTCCTCGATATACGCCACCCCCAGGGAATAGGCCCCCACACTCTCAAGCGTTCTGGCAGTAACTTCAAGCCCGTGCCCATATCCATTTGATTTAACGACCGCCATGACCTTTGCTGAACCAACCAAAGATTGAATTGCATGCAGGTTACCTCGCAGCGCATTAAGAGAGACCTCGGCGTAGGTAGGTCGATGAAACAGCTGTTGAGTGTGTTCGGGAGGGAGAGACATAATTATGACTATAAACTATACTGCACCGAGTGACCAACCGATTTGACCCATCTAACCCCCCGGAGCTTGGCGCTCACGAGGGCCCCCTTGATGAGGGAGCGCCTAATAACGAGGTTTATCGCCCTATCACGGGCCAAATCAGGCTACCAACCAGAATACGCGCCCTTGGAAGAGCCGTGCTAAAACGGAGCATTAAATACTCCCTATTAGCATCTCCATTTTTGATCGCGCTGCTTATTGCCCTGGTGTACGAGTTACGGAGCTCCTATTGGCAATCGATCTATCTGACCAGGGTTGCAGCTGAGACTACTTATAAAGTTGCGAGTGGTGCTAACCCAACTCCGTGGTTCCCGAAGTTTGGGCCCTACGACGAGCGTCTTGGATACACACGTATTCCACGCATCATAGATAATCTTATTAGAAATGGGTTTGTGATTACATCTCAGACCCGACCTTCGCAGCGTTTCATGAATCTTGCTCGCGATGGAATATATCCGCCCTACCGCGAAAAAACTCGTGCCGGAATTACGATCCTAGATAAGAACGATACCACTATCTACTCAGCCTATCGCCCCGAGCGTACCTACGAGAGCTTCGATGTTATACCGGATCTAGTTACTCGCTCGCTGCTGCACATCGAGAATCGAGAGATCCTTAACCCCTCATATCCAACTAAAAATCCAGCTATAGAGTGGGATCGATTGGGGCTGGCCGTTCTTGAGAAGTTAAAGCAGATCATCTATCCCGACCTCAACGCTCCGGGTGGCAGCACGATCGCCACGCAGCTTGAAAAATATCGCCATTCTAATCATGGGCGCACTTCAGGGGTACTCGATAAATTCAATCAGATGTTCTCGGCAAGTCTGCGCGCCTATATGTATGGGCGTGATACCTTAAAAAGACGACGAATGATCGTACTTCAGTACATTAATTCAATCCCATTAGCTGCGCTCAGAGGTTACGGCGAGGTCAGTGGACTTGGAGATGGTTTGTGGGCCTGGTACGGCCTCGATTTTGAATCGACGAATCAGAGGCTCAAAAAGCTTAGTCAGCTTGGCCCTAACGAAGACCCAACACCGTATGCAGAGAGCTACAAGCAGATGCTCAGTCTCTTTATTGCGCACCGACGTCCGAGCTTTTACCTAATCAACGGCCTTAAAGATCTTAATACTCTGACCAATACCCACCTCGATATTTTAGCTAACAATAATATTATTTCAAAAAAGCTGCGGGACGCCTGTATCTCTATCCCGCTAACCTTACAGCGCGCCGCACCAAAGGCAAAACCGGTCTCGTTTGTGCAACGTAAAGCAGCTAATGCTATTCGAACCCGCCTGCTTGAGCTGATGAACTACCCACAGCTCTATGACCTGGACCAAGCCGATGTAATCGTGAAGAGCACCATGGATAATGAGGCTAACGAGGGGGTATCAAACGTACTAATTCAGATTAAGGACGCAGAGAGTGTTAAAAAGTTCGGTCTTAGCGGAGCCAGGAACCTAGACAAAGGCGACCCCTCTAAGGTGATTTATAGCGTAACGCTCTATGAAAGGGTGGGAAATGCTAACCTGTTAAGGGTCCAAACGGATAACTTCGATAATCCATTTAGTATCAACGAGGGCACCCGCCTAGACCTTGGTTCAACTGCGAAACTTCGTACCATTACCACCTACCTTGAGATCATCGGCGAGCTATTTGATCGCTATTCTAAAATGAGCCCCTCTGATTTGAAGCAGATCTCGCGACGAGATCTTGATCCTATCTCAATCTTCGTGCTTGTGCAGTTTATCAAGAACCCAAAGCTCACTCTATCATCACTCCTAACGCTTGCCTTACAGCGTCGTTACTCAGCAAGCCCCTATGAAACCTTCTTTACCGGTGGGGGCCTGCATACGTTCGAGAACTTCAAGCACGAGGATGATGCTAAAAATCTGACCATACAGCAGGCCTTGACCCACTCAATAAATCTGCCATTTATTAGACTTATGCGCGACCTCTCCCGTTACTATATCGCTCGTATGGGTTTAAGGCTTACGGGTAACAAGGCGGACAAAAAAAATTCGCTGCGGTTACATTTTCTCAAGAAGTTTGCGGACAGGGAGGGCAGCTATTTCCTGCGGCGGTTCTATGAAAATCACCGCGGTAAGCCCAGCAAGGAGCTACTAAACGGGCTGATCAAGGGTACAAGGACCTCTGCGCGCCATGCGGCCGTGATGTTCCGCTACGTTCGGCCCGAGGCTTCGGTAGATACTATGGCGGCTTTTCTTAAAGAGGTTCTTGCTAGCACAAACATCTCCCTCGAACTGATTGATAAATGGTACCGAGAGTTTAAACCTGGCAAATTCAATCTTAATGACCAGGGCTTTCTGGCGCGCATACATCCCCTTGAGCTGTGGCTAGTAAAATATCTACAGGACACCCCTGAAGCAACTTTAGAATCTGCGCTAGCCGCCAGTAGTAACGAGCGGCAACAGGTATATGAGTGGCTATTTAAAACTCCGCGCGTCAAAGCTCAGGATAGTCGCATTCGAACGTTGCAGGAGGTCGAATCGTTCCTTGAGATCCACAAACAGTGGCACAAGATGGGTTACCCATTTAATTCTATGGTTCCCTCACTCGCCTCTGCTATCGGTAGCTCTGGAGACAGGCCGGTAGCGCTGGCAGAGCTGGTTGGAATTATCCTCAATGACGGGATGCGTTATCCCCTCGTGCGGCTTGATGAACTTAAGCTCGCCTCTGAAACACCCTACGAAACTAATCTGCGCAGGGTTGATAATAAGACGGCCGGAGAACGGGTTCTCAAACCTGAGATTGCTCAAGCCCTACGCGGCGCGATGCGCTCCGTGGTAGAGTCCGGAACGGCGCGTAGGGTTTTCCACTCCTTTGCCCGTTCGGATGGCCAGTTTTATACGATCGGGGGCAAAACCGGCACCGGAGACCACCGCTACGAGACCTTCGGAGCGGGGGGACAGCTACTCTCTTCACGCGTTGTTAATCGTACCGCGACCTTTGCATTTTATATCGGAGAGAGTTTCTTTGGAGTGGTCTCGGCGCATGTGCCGGGAGTTGAGGCGGCTAAATTTGATTTTACAAGCGCCTTGGCAGCCGAGCTACTAAAAACGGTCAGCGGCTCGCTGATTCCGTTGATAGAGGCCTCCAGAACTGGGCTTACTACCACCTTCGCAGAGGTAAAAAAGGAGGATCTTGAGGTTGAAGGCCCCCCGGCGGCTCCGAACGCACCCAGCAGCCCTAAAGCTGGGCCTGGTAACATCTTGGCCCCTCCGACATAAGGGCCTCGGATTATCCGCTTTATCCTGCTGATTACCCTAGATCTCTTGTCATTACCCCTACAGCATGATACCCAATAAGCTCTGTTCTCTATAAGCCCAGGTAGCTCAGTTGGTAGAGCAGCGGATTGAAAATCCGCGTGTCGCTGGTTCGATCCCGGCCTTGGGCACTCCCTTCCCCCCCCCTTCTGTTCACCTCCAGCTCCCCCTCCTCCTGTTCCGCAAGCAACTTATCTTCCTGCCGATCCGAACAGCTCTTAAGAAAAACTATCTTAGGAGGACCTCAGATGATTACCACCACTAATCTAAGTTCGGACCAAATCTATACCAACACAGAGAGCTTAAACCCTGCGGAGATAGAAACAGTAGCCCCGCAATCAGGGGTAGATAACGAACTCTCATCTACTCTAAAGATGATCGAGGCCTCACCACAGTCGGTGATTAGCCAGGATCTAAAACGACCGCTGATAATTTTGCAAAAGCTGATTGACTCACTGCGAGACCTTCTGCGGACTCCCGGATTTACTCTGCCTAGCCCTAAACCTCCAGGAGATATCAATATTATGCCTTACCCCCTACCTACCCCTAAGCCTCCCGGAGATATTCGACTCCCAATCACAGTGCCTATGCCTATCCCTCCAAGAAAACCGATCGAACAGGGTTCGGCGCTCGATCGCAGTGCTGGGTTTCTATGGAAACCAGAGTCGGACAAGAACCAGAAGCTAGCTATCCTTCTCCCTCCTAATTTAGCTGGAAAGGTGGCGGAGGTTATTGTCCTCTCACCTGATGGCAAACTCACCCTACAGCGTGGGAAGTACTCAGGGGTGGGCAACGGAGCTCGTGAGCACTACCGCTTCTCTAAGGCGGGGAGCGAGTTCCCAGATGGTTCGATAGTTGTCATCAAATTAAAGGATGGAACCACCAAACATATGGTTATCAACGAGACCAGCGCCCGACTTGAAAAGAAGTAATAACCATTCACCATGTTTTTATGTCTTACTCGTGCCTTCATTGCAAAAAGCATTATCTTAGGAGGATCTCAGATGATTACAGCAGCTAGTTCAAATTCCGACCAAACCTATGCCAGCATAGAGCCCTCGAATACTGCTGAAGCAGAAACAACGACGGCAACAGCTGCACCCGCCCCGACAGCAGAGCTGCAGGAGGAGCTCTCCTCCACGCTGCAACCGGCGGAGGACTCGCCAACAACTACTCAAGCATTGCCAAAGAATGTGGCCCAGATGCTGGCGCTAATAATGCAGATGATTACAATGATCTTGGAGCTTATAAAGCTTCGAGAAACACCGGCGGTAGACTTACCTGTAACACCACCACCGGATAATAGTACAGTCACTCCCCCTCCGTGCCCCGGTCCTACTCCTCCCGCTCCCCCTGAGGCCCCAGCCCCACCTGTTCGAAAACCGATCGAACAGGGCTCACCGCTCGGTCGTAGCACTGGTTTCCTATGGAAACCTGAATCGGATAAGGACAAGAAGCTGGCTATCCTTCTTCCTCCTGGCCTATCTGGACAGGTGGCGGAGGTTGTTATCCTCTCGCCTGATGGCAAGCGCACCCTGCAGCGTGGGCGCTACTCAGGAGTTGGAAATGGGGGTCGCGAGCACTACCGCTTCTCGAAGGCGGGGGATAAGTTCCCGGACGGGTCCATAGTTGTTATTAAATTAAAGGATGGAACCACCAAACACATGGTTATTAAGGAAACAAGCGCCCGGCTTGAAAAGAAGTAGCCATCTATATGAAAGATAGATCTGTGAAAGAGATAGCGGCGAGGAGAGGCGGCCCTACGTTCCAGCACACTGTGCTCCACGAATTGCCATCAAACAAGAGCACACACGAGGCTCCGGTGTTAACCTTACAACTATCCTGACCAGACTTATTTACAGCACCAACTATCCGCCCAAACTCTCGCAACCTGCCGTTACTAGTTACAACAACAGAGAGCCCTCCACCTGCGGCGAGCTCATTTAATAGATCTCGTGTCTGCTGCTCTAACTCACTAGCTGCTGGCATAAATGTAACGCCCTGCGGTCGCTCCCCATCTTGTTGCCAGCGGCGCAGGGCCTCAGTGCCTGACAGTGCGCTAATCTCATCGTTTGATAATCCGCCCCACGCCCCGTAATCGAGCTCTCTTAGTCTATCATCAACTGAGTAGGTTAACGCTGGTGCCGCTATCTTTATTAGATCCTCTGCAAAAACACGGGTACGCTTTAGGGGGCCAGCAATGATACGGGTAATTACCGGGCCTGCCTCGACTAAGGCCGCACCAACGGCGCGTGCCTGAGCGATCCCCTCCTCCGTAAGTGCGAGGTCTTCATTAGCCCCGACCATAACGACCTTCTCACCTTTGGCGAAGGTATTACCGTGGCGACAGAGGATTACCACGCTCTTCATACCAGCTCACCTTCGGCCTTGATGATATCTTCGCACCGTTTTACGTCCTGCGGATTATCAACTGACCACATCGTGCGACCCTGCATCGAAACCTCAACAACACGGATCGGAATTCCGTGTTCCAGCGCGCGCAGCTGCTCAAGTTGCTCTACCGCTTCGAATTGCCCCATAGGAAGCGAGATATAGCGCTTGAGAGACTCCGCGGTGTAGGCGTACACCCCGATATGTTGATAGATCGGGCTAGCACCATCTTGAGGAAATGATCGCACGAATGGGATTATCCCCTTTGAGAAATACATCGCATTCCTCTGTGTATTGAACGTGACTGTGGTGCCCGATACAACTCCAGCGCTCTTCATAGCAGACATGGCGTCGTATTGCTGTTTCGTAAGCCTTACGGCAGGGGTAGAGATCTGTACAGCTTTATCACGGGTCATCTCTGCGACCAGGGAACCGATAACCCATGGGGGCATCAACACAGCGTCCCCCTGCAGGTTGATAATGACGCGCGGCGACACCTTCAGATTTGTAACGGCCTCATACACCCGCTCAGAGCCGTTCTGACAGGAGTCGGAGGTCATGACGGCATCACCCCCAAAACTCTTCACGTGAGTAACGATCCGTTCGTCATCAGTTGCGACGACAACCTGGTCAACACCAGCGACCGACTTCCCGATCCGCCATACCCGCTCAAGTAAACTTATACCAGAGACAGGCGCTAACGGTTTCCCTGGGAATCGAGATGACCCGTAACGGGCCGGTATGACGATGATGGTTTCCATTAACTATTCACCCCAGTATAAACTTGTCGCTGGTTAAACGGATTTGGTCTCGCGGTTACCCCCTGGAAACACCCTTTCTTGACGTCCCCTAATCGGGGACGCTAATCTTGGGGTGAATAGCTACTATTTATCCCATATTATCCATCAATGATATCTTTGAACATGTTACGAGCGCTAGCGCAGATTTAACCTAATTCTGGGTTCATACTCGCAAGAACGGTCGATAGCTAACGCCTTTCGCCCATAGTCCTTCTATTGCTAAGGAACGCTAAGTTTGGCAGCCTCGATTTTGCACAACCTAACTCGGATGTGGCGTCCGTCGCCGTATGGTGTTTGGCCCAGGCTTACTTTCAGTACAATTCATGAATATAATTTCTACGACCGTTAAGCAGCGCGCCCGCCAACTCCTTTTCATTATGGGAGCTCTCCTTATTGCAACGCATGAAGTCTGCCCCTCTCTGGCCGAGGAAAGGCGGGAAAAAATCGGGCTGGTCTTGGCTGGAGGCGGGGCTCTCGGGATGGCTCACGTGGGCGTACTTAAGGTCCTGGAGGAAAATCGAGTCCCAATAGCGTATGTAGCAGGAACCAGCATGGGCTCTATTATTGGAGCAGCATTCGCCACGGGGCAACGAGTTGACGCGATGGAGCAACTACTTATTGAGAGCAATTGGGACGAGATCTTTTCAGATAGTGTTAATCGCGATGAACTATCCTATAGATCTAAAGCGGGAAGAAACCGAGAGATTTATGGCGACACGAAGATCTCCGTCAAGAATGGAAAGCTGATTACTCCTTTCGGTGTGGTTCAAGGCCAACGACTTCTACCGGTGCTGCAACGATTGTATGAAAACGGCCCCCCCTCCCCTGCCGATTTCAATGAATTCAGAATTCCCCTTCGAGTTGTCGCCGCAGATATAGAAACGGGTCAAGCGGTCGTCATTTCCAAGGGAGATGTAGCCACCGCTGTTCGCGCGAGCATGTCAGTCCCCGGGGTCTTTGCCCCAGTGGAAATAGACGGACGCCTTCTTGTAGACGGCGGTATCACCAACAACCTCCCGATGGATGTGGTGCGAGAGATGGGAGCAAGTCGACTTATCGTTGTGGAACTTAACGCTGACCTACAGAAGAGAGACTCCCTTAGCTCACCTCTGGCTATAGGTGGGCAGATCATCAGTATTCTTTTGGCGCAGAATTCTGCGATCCAAAAAAAAACGCTCACTAAGGAGGATATCCTCATCGAACCAAACCTTACGGGATATACCGCTGTCGATTTCGGTAAAGCAAAGGAGCTTATCGCCCTTGGGGAAGAGGCCGCTCGGAGGCTGATTCCGCAACTCAAACACCTAAGCGTCTCAGAAGCTGAGTACGCCAAATTCAAAGCTGCGCGTGAAGCCACTATCAAACAGACTACGGTCGAATTCGTCACAATTCATTGCGACAAGCATGGATCCAAGGAATTTCTAGATAAAGTTGTTACCACAAAACCCGGCGATATTCTTGACCGAAACGCGCTCGACGAAGAGGTAGAACGGATCTACAACACTGGAGATTACAGCTCTGTTCGCTATGACGTGGTTGAGAAAGACGGTAAGAGCGGCGTAGAGATCAACGCTAAGCGTAAGGAGTGGCTCGACGACTACTTCCGGTTCGGCGCGACCCTTCAGGATGATTTCAAGGGTGAGACGAACTACACCATGGGCGGTACCTACCGAATAAATGAGATCACCCCGCAAGGTGGTTGGTTTCAGGGCGAAGCGCTTATTGGTTTCTCGCCAAAATTCGCAGGTGAGTTCTATCAACCGATCTACTCCGGAAGCGACTATTTTGTCTCTCCACGCTTTGATATCTCGCGGCAAACCCTTTATCCGACCGAGGAGCAAGAGATCGTAGCGGTATACCAGCGTACACAGGAACTTGTGGGTGTAGGCTTTGGTCGGCGCCTGGGCAGCTCCGGCGAGATCACTGCCGAGTATCGTCGTGGCACCGGCAAGGCTACTCGGCACATCGGAGACCCGGATCTCCCGGATGCTGATTTTGAGATCGGAGAGGCCGCCGCCTCGTTAATCATCGACTCACAGGATAATCCGGATTTCCCAACTACTGGAATTATGAGTCGAGCTAGCTACAATTATTCTCAATCGGACCTCGGTAGTTCCGACAACTTCCAGCAGTTTAGCGGCGGTCTATCCAAACCTTTTACCAGTGGGCGTAATACACTTTTAATTAACGGAGATTACGGCACCACGCTCGGAGATCTTCCTCTGTATCGGTCGTGGGCATTTGGTGGCCTCTTCAACTTCTCTGGACTGTCCCAGAACTCATTAATAGCATCTGATTACCGGGTCGGCAGAGTTAACTTCTACCGGCGCTTTGATGAAGTGGGCAGCGCGCTTTTCGGCCTCGGGTTCTTTGCGGGCGGTTCGGTGGAGTACGGTTCCTTCTACAGCGATTCGTCCGCTATTGCTGACAACCCGGGGCTCTTCGGAGGCTCTACGTTCCTTGG
>JAPLFS010000067.1 GCA_026390555.1 Pseudomonadota bacterium | reverse complement strand
GGCGAGGAGTGGAAAGATGATGCGAAACTCAGTGCCAACTCCCTGCTGTGAATCAACCTCAATAGCCCCTCCGAGCTGCTCTACGATTGAATTCACGGTAGAGAGCCCGATTCCGGTGCCCCCTTCATTCTTAGTTGTAAAGTATGGCTCAAAGAGCTTGCTCTTGACCTCTTCATCCATACCCTCTCCGGAATCCGCTACGATTAGCGCTCCATATGCAGGGGCAGGCGGCTCGTCGCCGAAAAGGCGGCGCACATCATCGGGCTGGCACCGTTCAACTAGCGAAATAATTATTGAGCCCTTATCTTTAATGGCATCGCGCGCATTAATCACTAGGTTAATCACGATTTGAGTTAAATGCGCCTCTAATGCCAAGATCGGAAACGGTTGTGCGGGTGGCTGCCATTCAATCTCTACATGCGATGGGATAGAACTTTTAAGCAACGTTAGTACGCGCGATACAACATCAGCGAGATCCACTTTTACTGTAGGCTCTACGCCATCAACCTTTGAGAACATTAAGATCTGCTGTGTGAGCGAGGATGCTCGCAGCGCGCCCTCTTCAATCGCAGTCAGGGACTCGGCGTGTTCCCCCTCTGCGGGCAAGACATGCCGCAGATACGCAACGTGGCCGAGCACTCCTGTGAGTAGGTTGTTAAAATCGTGCGCGACTCCACCGGCGAGAAGACCCAAAGCTTCGATGCGCTGATTATGAAAGACCTTAGTTGCGCGGTCCTCTGAAAATGAGGCCAGTACGCGAATAACAAGCTCGTTACCACTATATGAAGCGAGCTTTACCAGTAGAACTGGGCACGCTCGATACCTAAACTCGGCCCGAAACTCCCTATTCTGCCAGCGCACCTTATCGATATCGGCCCAAAACTCGGCCACTGGCCTGCCCCTAATCTCATCAGGAGAGGCCCCTAACAGCTCGGCAAAGGCTGAGTTGAGCGCCACACAGGTCAGATCTCGCCCGATTACGCAGTGTGGCTCGGGTAGGGTTTCTATAATTGAATCGTGTAGAGTGGTTAAAGACATCTTGGTCATAAAGATAGATAGGCAGTTCGAGGGCCTACTATACCTGTTAGGTAAGGTGCTTATCAATGCACGCTGTCTAGCTTCGATTGAACACGCAGCTTACCAGTAAATTTAAACAACTGTCATAACATACTTGAATATCTAGTGAATTTATAGGCCCCAGTTGCATACAGTATTCTTTATGGGGCTTTATTCAGAGCCGTAGCGGACAATCCAGCCTATTTCAATCAAGTTAGAACTCAAAAAGTTGGTTCTTTCACCAACCTTTTCGAATCTCAATCTTCATGGACGGCGATTCGTTGTCTTGCAGTAAAGTATTGTAACCTCAAATAAATGTGGTAGGTTTTTAATTACCGTAAGTTTTTTTAACGGGGAGTCAGTTGTTATGTCTGAATCTGAGTCAAGTACATTGAAGGGTGTTGTAAAGTGGTTTAATGATGCCAAAGGTTTTGGTTTCATAGAGCACACTAGCGGCCGAGATGTTTTCGTACACTATTCTGTGATCGCTTCCGAAGGTTTCAAAACCCTCAAGGATGGCGAAACGGTTGAGTACGAACTCAAAGAAGGTCCTAAGGGTCTTCAGGCTGCTAAGGTCTTGAGAACCAAGAAGGAAGATGAGGCTGAGGAAGGGTCGGAAACGACGATTCTTGAGGAGGATATCTCCCTGGAGCCTCAAATATCTGAGTCTGAAGAGTAAGTTTGGAGAGATCCGAACTTACGCGCGCCCCTGATGGTCTCCTACTTTAGAGGGGCGCGCTCTCGAATTACTTCTTGGATCTCTTCCACGTTTTGCGCTAGTACGTAGCCCTCGCGCCCCTGCCGAGAGCGGAGCCTCATCCAACTACCTAACCTGCCCTCCACCAGCAGCCTATCACCTGGCTCAAGTCGCCCGAGAACACGCCCCCTATAGCTTGGTGCAGATAGCACGTTAACTCGTGCTGTTGCCCTGTAGAGCTTACCATTGGAGTCACGTTCAAAGGGTGTCCTACGTGAGCTATCACTGCCCCTTAGAGGCGGCTCCCCTATATTTTGTGTCCTTTCTCGCTCCACGCTACGAGCGCTTCTATACTGCTCTCCTTCAATCGGTCCCCTTGTATTAATCTGTTCCTTACGCTTGGCTACCTGAATAGATTGCGCCCCTTCTTGCACAGAGGGATCTGAACGACTGGTCGCCTGGGGCTGTATCGGAGAGCTCGTAGGCTCAGCTTCGACCAGAGAAGCAGAGATCTTTTCCGCCTGCTCCTCCTGCTCCTTGATTGAGTAGAACAGAGCACTCAGGCTACCGAGATGGTTTCGACCCTCTGGGGCCGGTATAACCTGCTCGGCGATTCCGGGCTCATGCACGAAGGATTCGTAAGCCGCCTCGGTTGACGCCGTAAGGTATAAGAAATGGGGCGCTAGTATCAGTAGTAGCAGTATTAGCAAGAGTAATACCGCTACAACTCCGACGCTAATCGCTGTGCGCTTATTAATGCGGGGCGCCCTTTTGATTGCTAGTGGAGACGACTGAGAGGAAACTTGAGAAGCTACCTGATTTGACAGGTCAGATACCGCAGCCCTGTCTCCATTCTGCTCGGGAAGCACCTGCCAACTAATCCTGTGATTATGCTTGCTCGTTGCCTCCAGTAGCCCGTTCTCTATCAGGGCACGACGCAGCGCTGCGATCTGCGCGCTATCTCCGACCTGTTGAATCCTCTGCAACATAAGAAGGCCGGTCTCCTTTAAAATGGAGCCGAGCTCTAAGCTTAATTCACTCCCCTTTAATTCTCGCAGCAGGGCTTCAAAAGGTGCTATTAGGAGGGATGCCGGCATGGATAATGCGCCCAGGTGGGCACGAACCCACCACAACTGCGCCTCCGGTGTTGCTCCATTAGAGAGAGCCGGTTCCAGAGATGCGACCAACTCCCCCCATTTGCGTTGATCTGCGAGCTCCTTATAAGGCGAGTTAGGCACCGCAGTAGGCACCTGCTCCTTAACATCTTGTGAGATCGGAGACGTAGTGACGCTCGGTTCCCGCCCATGATCTGTTAAGAGCTCGGAGAGCCCCAGATCAAGCTGGCCATTTTTATCGTTCGGTTGATTAGTCATCGACTGAAGCCATATGTCGGTAGCGCAAGCACACCCTCATGATCTATCGTAACTCTACCAAGCTTGGTACTGAAGGGGCAGGATACCTGATTTATGCAGATCTCTAGATTTTTTATACCCTTTAGTGTCTTTTTGGCCCCCTTACTGACGCTAAGCGCTTGTTTTTCCACGCACCTGCCAGCCCTTGATCATCACGCCTCGATTCAACGGTTGCGCCAACTTGCTAGCACCGAGTTAGCATTAAGCGTGAATAGTGAGGCAGTTGATGGGGTCGCAGGCTTTCAATTTCTTACCGTTTTGCCGGTCACACGGGTCTATACGCCTAACTTTAATGAGGACCTGAGCGCGCAACTTAGCCTCGATGCGGGGTTACGTGGGTATCGTACCGTCTCACCCGAAAGCGCTGGGGTCTCGACTAATCACCTTTCCGTAACCGTACAAGAGCTAACCGTATCCGGTTACTGCTATTTTATTATGCGACAACCTCACGCGCAGATAACGCTGCGCGGCGAGCTGCGCGCCCCGGATGGTCATCTTATTAGTAGTTGTGAGACAGCAGCCAGCTGCCTTCTCTACTGAGCTGAACGAGGTGCTGCGTATCTCTATTACGGATGCTTCTGCGCAGCTCTTCACCTGCCTCGGAATAAAAACGGCGCGATAATCACAACATGTCACCTGCCTATACAATTATGATTGCTGCCATCCTAACCGAGGGGCTGCTCGTTATTATATCGTACCCGGTGTTATGGCTCTTTTTGCTAGAGATTCATTGGAGCCCCTCACTAGTGACGGCCAGTATCGGCCTAGCCAGCGCCCTACCCCTACTAATTATTAACCACCTTTTGTGGCGCGCTAGCCTGACAAAACCGAGGTCGGTATTTGCAAGGTTTAGTAGCGAGGTTATCGTTCCGCTGTGCCGACAGATTACGCCGAGCAACGCGTTTGTAATCGCACTACTCTCGGGATTTGGAGAGGAGCTTTTCTTTCGCGGGGCTCTCAATCAGCTAATCTTAAAATACTCAGATCTATTTACGGCTGCACTGTTAAGCAGCGTTCTATTCGCTTATATTCACTTTATTGGAAATATGCGCCGCTTTGGCTGGATGATGCCGCTCTATAGCTGTGTCGGGCTCTATTTGTGGCTGGTGCACTACTATACTGATTCGCTATTTGCGGTTGTTGTAACACATGCAACCTATAACTTTCTCGCAATCCTGTGGATTCGCCGATCAACTAGAGCAGCTAGCTCTAAGCAAAAATTGTGCGCGCCTGGCGAATAGCTGCACGAACCGCTTCGATGTCGCTCGGACAGGTGTAGAGGCCAAAGCTCATACGAATAGTGGCTTGCAGCCCCAAGCGACGCAGGGTTGGCATTGCGCAGTGATGTCCGGCTCGTATCTGAACGTTATGCGTATCAGCGATGGTAGCAAAATCATGGGGATGTACCCGATCAATTGAGAAAGAAACAACTCCGACCTGCGCGCCATCGGTCGTGGCCGGTCCGTGCAATATAATGCCCGGCTCTGACCTCAACATTTCAAGCGCTACACCAAGAAGCTCCGCCTCATGTGACAGAATATCCGCGCGCGGAAAGCGCTCGATAAAATCAATCGCTACACCAAGTGCTATCGCCTCGTGAAACGGGGGCGTTCCAGCCTCGAAGCGTTGCGGCACCTCGGCCCAACCGGAGCCCTCGGTACTGACGTACGAGATCATGTCTCCACCACCCTGGAACGGTTCTAGTGCCTCTAGCCGCTCTGGGCGTCCGTACAAAATACCGATGCCTGTCGGTCCATAGAGCTTATGCCCTGAGCATACGTAGTAGTCACACCCCAAGCTCTCGACATCAACGCCCAGGTGCGTCACACCCTGCGAACCATCTACAAGCACCTGTGCGCCACTAGCCTTCGCCAATGCAACGATCTCAGCTATTGGAGTAACGGTTCCTAGCGAGTTGCTGAGCTGCGTTATGGCGACCATCTTCGGACGAAGGGTAGCGAGCTTCGCTCTAAAATCGTCCATATCGAAACGACCATCAGCACTGATTTCGGTAAATGCGATCTTTAGTCCCCGTCTCTTTGCAAGGAGTTGCCACGGGACGATATTACTGTGGTGCTCAAGCAAGCTAAGCAGGATTACATCTCCCGGCTGAAAGAGGTGCTCAGAGCTATAGCTCACCAGGTTGATGGCCTCGGTTGCGCCCCGTACAAAGACGACTGAACGCTCAGAACTTGCACCGATATGGCGCGCAATCTTGATGCGCGCCTGGTCGTAGAGCTCAGAGGCCTCGGCACTTAGGCGATAGGCGCCGCGCCGCACATTCGCATTTGAATGAATCATGGTGTGCATAAGCGAGTCGAGCACGACCTGTGGCTTCTGTGTCGTCGCTGCTGAGTCGAGGAAACACCCCCCTGGACCCTCTGAGAAGAAGGGAAAAAGAGCCCGCGCCCCCTTTCCAGGGAGTAGTTGAGCCTCAGCCTCTTTGTTACCAGGTAATGAATTCATATGACTATTCAGCATACACTAAGTAGGTTCGCACAGGTGGCTGCTATAGCACAAACGACTTAGGGGTCGATTTACAGGGCAGCTCTATAACAAAGACCGCTTTTTATAAGCATTATCGCATACAACGGTAAAACATGGTGAATAGTTACCTTAACTACCCGAGGACATTCAATCAGCAGAGCTATTTATGGCTAAAAGATCTCGGTCAGCCCTAAGTTTTATTACGCTGTTCTATGATGATCTTACTATACCAATACCGCCTAATAGTGGCTCATACCACATGCTAGCCCATACTAATTGAAATGGGTGAAAATAGTTCTTGACCAAGTAGCTCTCTAAGCATTAATGTGCATTTTCCAGTTTGCTCAAAGTTTGTTTTTTAGCAGACACTGTAATCGAAAGCAGTACCGTTTGGATATGCACTATTAGCGTATCCGGAGTGAGCAGTACCATTGGTATTTCATCGTAGTTCGATGGGCTACTGTTGTTTTGTTGTTGTTATAAAGAGGCCCTCAACTAATAAATGAGGCCTATTTTTAGCAGGAATAACAGCAGGGGATATTTTATTCCCTGAATAATGGGCGCTCTACACTGATGGTATTGTGGAGAAGATTGCAGGGAAAGCAGAAGTTGCTTAGGTCAACTATTCGTTCGGGTAACCCCCGTACACTTAGCACTATCGCCATTGCGTATAAGGCAATCGGGAGTGCGTCACGGGGTCATTAGCTTAGCGGATTATTTTTACTTTTTGAAGGGACGCTTAAACATGAAATTTTGGTCAAACTCTGATGTTCAAACACCCGGTGGCGCAATCCCTGAACTGCGATTACTAGCAGCTGTTCTCCAAAGGGCTATCCACGATTTCATCGGTGGCGAGGGAGATGTTCGAGAGGGCGCAAGGTTGTGGCTGATGGATGACGAGCCTACCGATGCCCCACTTTCATTCCTATTTATCTGCGAGGCGCTAGATCTAGATCTAGATAGCTTGAGAAAGGCTATCGGCCGACAGGCTGAGGATCAGATGAGGCAGTTCGCCACTTCAGATGCTATTGCTTAAATAGCAATCGCCTAACTAGCATAATAAAGCTTGTTGGTCCTACAATAAAGGCACGGTATATATGGGATAACCCCCAGTATATTGTGCCTTTAATTTTTTAGTGCTTTCCGCGAACTGCTCTGCCGATATATAATTAAAGCTGATGGGTGCTCTGATAGGACCGAGTGCTGTTCGTGTATGCCGCGCCCTAAGAACAGCACCTACTTGAGCGTGCCCGTGATCTATTAACCATAACAAGAGGCGGAGGTTCCCTTATGACCGAGGAAACAGCAAAAGGAAACAACCCTCAGCTGTGGGATAAACTGCTAGCTGACCTTGATGAAAAGCTTCAGCTTGGCCTGCTCGATAAGGTTAAACGCGTTAAAGCGTACCACTTTGAATCTGATATACTCTTCCTTGAAGCCGGGACCGATGAGGATGATGCCTACCTTCGAAAGGGCGGGACGCTACAACACCTTGAGCTGATAGCTCAGGATGCGACCGGAATTAGAGAGATCCGGCTGCGCGCCAAGTAGTCGATTTAACTATATGACCAACAAAAACATTACAGCTGCACCTAATCATGACAACCAGAGTTGTCGTGCATGCAAGGCCAACATCTTGCCCGACTCGTTGCAATTCATGCCCTTCTGCTGCGAACGGTGCCGCCTGCAGGACCTCTCACAATGGTTCAGTGAGGGGTATCGAGTGAGAGCTGAGCCGTTAGCGAGCGGGCCGGAAGACTCTGAGCATTAATACTACTGGTTCCTCACCAATAATTGTGGGTGGGAAGCTACTGGATGATGGCATAACTATGCGCGGCAGTTGGAAGAAAAGCCGGTCGAAGAATGTAAGATAATGGATGCTGAACCCCTGCGCGGGAACGTGAACCGCTTCCCGTTACCTGCTCCCTCTCCGGTACCGGAAACTTATTTTGAAAAGAACCGATTTATAGAAGATATGTTTTGTCATGAAAAGCTCGAAGTCTATCAAAAGTCGGTTGAATTCCTGAAAGAGGATATTAGTGTTATTCGCCTCCTCCCGAACGGAAACAGCGATATTGTCAACTAGTTGCGTCGCCCCGCCACTTCCATGCCGGTTTTTAAGGGTTAACCGGTATCGGAGCGGGAGCAGGTAACGGGAAGCGGTTCACGTTCCCGCGCAGGGGTTTTCCATCTAATGAACCCACACTTATCGGTGAGGAACCATACTCATACTACTAGAGCATTAACGCTCAGAGCCTGTCTGAACAGCCCCTACGCATGCTCGTTACGCCTTGAATCTCCTAGCGCACTAAGGCTATTCACTGAGGCGTGAGTAAGACCGTAGCGCAGATATTCCGGCTCGATGCCGAGCGCCTCGCAGACGTTATTAAATGAGAATGGGTACTCTGTCCCTTTATCCATCACCCAGTTAAACGCCTCAGAGAAGTGAGCTCGCTCACTAGGATTTCTTGGTAATGCATAGTGGATATAGGACTGAATGCCATCGAACAGCAGTGCAGACATAAGCGCCCGCTCCGGACCATTCGCATACCCACCATATCTTTCGCTACTATCATCAAAAACCGAGGTACTAAAACCAACTCCAGAACCTTTAGAAAGTTCAAAGTTGCTAGAAGTCATAGTTTCTCCCAAAATAGGGATTTCATGCAGTTAGTGAGCCCATATGGCTCAAATGCAGATCCCCTCTTTCCAATTGTGATGCCGCAGGAGGTGTTTCGGTGCTCTTAGAGCAGACCTAGAATAAAAATATAGCGAGGGCTATTAGGGGTATAACTAATACCGGCACGAGCGGGGAGAAGAATCCGAGAAAGACCGCTAAGATAGCAATAAACGCCCCAAAAGCGATCAGTATCCTGGCCCTCTCTACAAGCTTTATATGGCGCTGAGAGAGCTTTAGCAGGTGTTTCAAGCCGTCTAATCGTGGCGTCAGAGCTACTACTGTAGCAAGTGGCAGCTCAAAGCGATCGCCAGAGAAGAATGCAAGTTGCAAAGGCGCGCTCCTGCCAAGAACATCAGACTCAACACCCCGCACTAAGAGGGTGTCGTTTGACACCTCTCCTGAAACTCCGCTCGATAGTATTGGCTGCACGTTACTCGGCCAAAGCCCCTCTTCCTCACGGGTGATATCAAGCTGGCCAAATCTTATCCAGAAACGAGCAACAACCTCCCTGCCGATCGCAACTAAAATTGCGCGCTCATTGGCCGCACACTCAAGCGCGCTCTCTGTTGGTTGAATCAGGATTCCACGCTCTACCAGAAACTCCTCAGAGCCGATCGAGATCTCAACCCCTTTGATCGCGCCTGCAATTCCACGCCCATCAAACTCTAATAGCCCCAGCACACGCTCCGGAGCGGCTTGTGAAGAGAATACCTGACAGTAGTCAGCAGCAGCTGAGAGCGCTGCATCATCTGAGCGCCCGAGGATTGAGCTAAGATAACTACACAAAGCTGTACGGCTAAGCCGATCATCGAGTAGCTCAAGCTCTCGCACACCAACAACTGAGCCAAGATCAACACGCGACGAATCAAAGAGAACCTTTGATACCGATGTCAGCTCCTTAATTGAATCTGCTGAGGTCAGCACAAATCCAAGACGCGCCCAGTTCTTAACAAAGGCTAGCCTAGCCACATAAAGCAGATCGCCTAACTGACATACCGCAGCTGAGAAGAGGATAAGTCCAGCGGCGCTAAGAACATCGGCTGCGATGCCGCTCCTCTCATCCCACGATATAGCGGCAGAAACTGCGATAAATAGCAGGGTGTACGCCGTGGCACTCCTAGCAACCGCATCCTCATGAAATAGTCCAGCTCCAGCGCGCTCTAAATTTGGTGAGATAAGCCGCTCCAGGCTGCGTAGGCAGGAATCCTCAGTGCCAGAGAGTGTCAACGCCTCAGCGCTACCACTCAGTATCTCCGATCCAGCAAAAACCACCTCGCCCTCATCCTTGACCCTAAAGCGTGGTGTTGCTGATAGATACCGCTCATTGATTGCACAGCTCCCAGTCTCGATTCGAACATCAGCCGGCACTATCATGCCAGTCCTTAGAGCTATACGCTCGCCCTGCTTGATCGTGGGCAGCTCCCCTACCCCAGGGAAAAGCACCCTGCGGCTCAGCTCGTGGCTATCGTTAGCCCGACCAATACAAGCACGCAAAATAAGATACGCTCCGCCAGCTAAGGCGGCGCTGGTGGTCGAGATCCAGGTAAGCTCTCTACTAGGCCAGATAACCTGAGCAAACACCCCGAGGTTAATAAGCAATAGCCCTGCCGCGGGGAAAAGCGATAACGACGTAGCGAAACGATCCTTAGCCAAGAGGATCTGAAGAGCCTCGTAAACGGCAACAATTGATGAGATGAAAGCTAATACAACCGTAAGGTAGAGGGCCCGCTCGGGCGCTAGCCCCGCTACGGTCATCTGATAGCTGAGCGCTGCTGCTACTAACAACAACACACCAAGAGCTAGCCTGATGGTCCAAGGCTTAATTGAGCCAGGCTTATCTGTGATATTATTATCTGTTGCTACGGTTGTAGGGCCTGAGCTCTGAGCACCAACTGGAGGCTCGGATATTAGGGGCTCCACTAGAGGATCTATTATAGCTTGAATTGTGGGGCTGCTCTGGGTCGTGACTTCTGCCGGCGTTGCCCCGTTGTCAGTGGTCGCGGTGGTCTGCACAGTAGTCTGCACAGTGGTTTGCGCAGTGGTCTGCAAAGCAAGCGTCATTATACCCCTCTAATTACACAACACGTTAGAGATCCGTACGTTAGAGATCTGAGCTACTTTTTTGCTGTCTCAGCAGCACTCTTCTCAGGGCTGGCTGCCTTATACTTTTTCTTAAGCTTGGAAAGCTTCTTATCCTCAAATAAAACGTGCTTACGAGCAATTGGATCGTACTTTTTAACCTTGAGCTTATTCTCGCCCTTGCCCTTCTTCTTATTCTTACGATTTACGTAAAAAGCCCCAGTTCCTTCAGATGAAACTAGAAAAAATGTCTCTTTAGTAGCCTTAGCCATATTCGAAGATCCTCTACTACTCTGAGCCGATCGGGGAACTATCCCCAATGGATTAAACCCTAAGCTCTGTTTAGAACTAAGGGTTGTAGCCTAAAACCAGGTTGGTTTCAACCCAAGCCTTCGGCAAAATTCTAAAGCGCTCCAACTACGATACTTATCGCATTTCCTCCGAATCCAGCCGTGTTTATCATAAGGGTCCTAGGAGCCTCAAACGGAAGGGGCGCTACCCGTGCTGGATAAGGGAACCCGCTCCACCCCCCTTCCGACAGCAACACCTGCGCAGTAGCAAGGCTAATCATGCCAGAGGCCCCGTAGGTATGCCCCGTAAGGTGTTTGGTGCTGCAGAGCGGCACACTGCCAAGGACCATTTCAATCGCCCTAAGCTCCGCCTCATCCCCTTTAGAGGTCCCAGGGGCGTGCATAATTACACCATCCAGCACACGTCCTGCCGGTAGCCCCGCTAAAGCCCCGAGCATCGCCCCCTGAAAGCCCCGGCCATCCTCGGAGATACCGGTCGCAGAGGGGGTAGCCTCAAGCGCCCAACCGATTCCAAGCAGCTCCATATCACCAGGCAGATAAGCAACAGAGCCCCCTAGCAGTATCGCCGTCCCAGCACCCTCTCCTAGTACCAAGGTGTTGCTACTATGCTCAGAGCTCGCACATGGCCTACAGGGCCACTCGCTGCGCTCACGTGAATAGATACGAAGAGCTTCAAGCTGCGCCACCGTATAGCTAGTCAGACATGACTCAGCCCCACCGAAAAGAGCGGCCGAGGCCATTCCGCCCCGTAAAAATGCCGTTGCAATCAAGAGCGCATGAAAGGCCGATGTGCAGGTCATGGAGGTGCTGATTGAGGCGATAGTGTTACTGTGCGCGCTTTTAGGCGCTCGAAGATCCTCCTGCACTAAGTATTCCTGCTCTAAGTATTCTTGCGCTATCCAGGAGGTCGTATTTCCAGCCGTAGTGGTCGGTGAGGTGTCCGCCGCAAGTGTGCCCTCCTTTGCTAAATGCTGCGCGATAGATCGCTCTAGTGAATTCGTTGCGCCACGCGCAGAGCCAATAGAGATACATCCGAGCTCCATTCGCTCGCCCCGTAACGCTGCAAACGTTTGACGCGCTGCAGTAAGTGCTAAAAGGGTCGTGCGATCGAGCCCCTGATAACGTGCCTGACTAGAGAGCTCCTCAACCAGATTCATTCCGCTAGCGGTCAGGGGAAAGACAGGTCGAGTCTGCTCGGCTGCATCTAGCCACTGTGCTTTAGCTCGCCCCAAAGTGAGCGTTTGCGAAACCTCTTTGCGACTGGAACCGAGCGGCGAGATGGTCGAAAGCCCACGAATAATTAACCTCTCAGCCGCCATACTGTGCCTCCGTCATTACTGCTCTAGCGCTTGTCACAGTGAGTACCGCGCTTATTACGGAGAGCGCAGCGCGCACCTCACCTATGGAGTTAAACGCATGTATACATAGCCTTATACGCTCACGTCCTAAGGGAACTGTAGGAGAGCGAATCGCTCGAGCAAAGAACCCCTCTGCCCACAAACGCTCCTCAACTGCCAGCACCCGATCGTTACCCGAGATAATAACGCCCTGAATCGGACTACTAGAATCAATAAACTCAAGGTTAGGGAAATCACCACGCAAAGCCCGCACCTGCTCTATTAAAGCAGCTAACATGCTCCGTTCCCGACTCATGCCGGCGCTAACCTCATACGCCCTCCGTACAAGCGCTAACGAGAGCAGATCAGGCGCAGTAGAATAGACGAAAGTGCGCGCAAAATTAATCAGATATTCGCGTAACGTTTCTGAACCAACAACGACCGCCCCCCTAAATCCAAGCGCTTTGCCAAATGTATGCACCCTCGCAAATACGCGCTCCTGCAGCCCTGCTTGCTGCACCAATCCTTGGCCCTGCTCGCCGAACACTCCGGTGGCATGCGCCTCATCAACTATTAGGAACGCTCCGAACTCCTCGCATACGGCACACAGCTCGCCTAGCGGCGCATAATCGCCGTCCATAGAGTAGAGCGATTCAACAGCCACGAAACGCTCACCTCGAGCGTTCATTAGCTTATCTCGTAGATCCCCCAGGTCGTTATGTTTAAACGAAAATGAACGCGCTAAGCTTAGGCGCACGCCGTCGCGCATCGAAGCGTGTAGTAGCTTATCATATATAATAGTATCGCTGCGCGAGCCTATAGCTCCGAGCAGCCCGAGATTAGCCTCATACCCGGAACCAAAGAGCAGCGCAGCCTCGCAGTCGTGTTGCTGTGCTATGAAATGCTCCAGATCACAGTGAGCCTTACTACTGCCACTCACTAACCTGGAGCCGGTGGCACCAAGTACGCCGTTCTGCGGGAGCTGCGTCAATACTACCTGCTGCAGAGCATCACGTTCCCCCAAAACCCTAGCCAACCCCAGGTAGTCATTTGAACAGAGGTCCACACCTGCCCCCAGATCTAGCGGCACCAGACGACGCAACGCCTGCGCAGCCTGGCGTTCTGCCAGTGCGTTAAAGATACCTTGTGGGGGTGCGTGGCTCATATGCTAGTTGCCTGTGTTAAAGAACACGGTCCTATGGTATCAAATAATGGCCTAGAGGCAAAAAACATAATCTACAATGACCATGAACCTATTAGAAGAGCTTACCTGGCGCGGATTAGTCCAGGATATATCGGATCCTGAGGCGCTTTCCAAACTTAAACAGGGGGACGCCTTTTATATCGGCTTCGATCCAAGTGCCGCATCCCTGCAGGTCGGCAACCTGGTCCCCCTAATCGTAAGCATTCACCTCACCAAGGCCGGCTTTAACCCGATACTGCTGTTCGGCGGAGCCACCGGCTCCATCGGAGATCCGGGTGGACGGAGCTCCGAGCGCAACTTACTGGAACTTGAACAGGTCGCCAACAACGTTAAGCTCCAGGAGCAACAAGCACGGGCGATTTGGCAAGCAGCCGGCAGCTCAATCGCTCCCACCTTTGTTAATAACATAGAGTGGACCAAAGATATCACAGCGCTCTCCTTCCTTCGTGATGTCGGCAAACACTTTACCGTAAACTACATGCTAGCCAAGGACTCCATAAAGAGTCGCCTCGGAGGGGAGGGGATCTCGTACACCGAGTTTAGCTACATGCTATTGCAAGCATTCGACTACCTGCACCTCTACCAGACCAAGCGTTGTCGCCTGCAGATCGGAGGCTCCGATCAGTGGGGCAACCTGACCGCAGGCCTCGAGCTAATCCGCCGCAAGATTCAGGGCGAGGCTTACGCCCTCTCCTTCCCGCTGATTACAAACTCAGATGGTAAGAAGTTTGGAAAGAGCGAGGGGAACGCCGTCTGGCTCGATTCCACCATGACGAGCCCGTATAAATTCCATCAGTTCTGGCTGAACGTGCCAGACGGCGATGTAATTCGACTCATTAAGGTCTTTACCTTTGAATCGAAGCAACGCGTTGATAGCATAGAAGCTGAGATGCTGGCCCAGCCAGAGAAACGGGCCGCTCAGCAGCTCCTTGCTGATTCGGTTTGCACCCTAGTGCACGGAGCTCAGGCAACTATTGATGCCAAACGTTCGGCGGATGCGCTCTTTAGCGGCTCGCTAGAGGGGCTCTCTAGCGCGCAGCTATTTGAGCTCTTCAAGGATGCGCCCACTACAACTATTACAGAGGCGCAGGTAAGAGAGCTCGATCTCCTTTGGCTACTCAGCGTTACAGTTGCCAAATCAAAGGGCGAGGCCCGTCGTCTTGTGCAGGGGGGTGGAATCTACCTCGATAGCGCACGGGTCTCTGATGAGGCCCTCAAGCTTAAAGACACCGCCATCCAAAAGCAGGGCTTTATCGTTATTCGTAGCGGCAAAAAGAACTATCACCTAGTTCGCTTACAGAACGGGTAGTCCTATGGCTGCGACTCGCTATGCAGAGGGGTCGCCGGTACTCGTGCACTCCCTTAAAAAAACTGGACTGGTGTATGCCGTCCTCTCACAAGATCGGTACCGGGTTGCTATCGGATCGCTCTTGATTACGTGCCGTAGCGTGGAGCTCTCCCCGAGTGTGGCCAATAAACCAAGCCACAAGGCTACTACTGAGATCATAGCTGCCAGCTCACATAAACCACCCGCTTCAATAGATCTGCACGGCATGACGGTTGACCAAGCTACTCGCGCGGTTGAGTCGTATCTGAATAGAGCCATCCTGACGGGCCTCTTGCAGGTAAAGATCGTACACGGATTCGGCACCGGCCGCGTTCAGAGCGGCGTTCATACCCTGCTCTCAACGCTTCGCGTTGTGCGAGCCTTTAGGATTAACGACCTAAATCCTGGAGAGACTGATGTCTACCTGTAAAAAAAACGGCGGGAATCCAACACCCCGCTGTTAGGCGACTCAATCCGCTTTTACTCATCCTCTCTTACACGTAGCCCGGAATCATCCGATCTTGTCGCCGCCCCGTTTCCACACAACGGGGCTCGGCTATTAGGATTTAACGCTAAAATTAATTGCTTTCAAATAGACCGTTCAGAAAAATCACATAACCTTCTGATATCGTAACTATTCACCCCGGTATAACTTTGTCGCTGGTTAAACAGATTTGGTCCCGCGCTTACCCACTCGAAACACCCTTTCTTGACGTCCCCTGATCGGGGACGCTTATTTTAGGGGTGAATAGTTATTGTTTTTACCCCAGTTTGCTCCGCAAACTCGCCCCTTGATAGGGGCAAACGCACACGGATCTGATCGGGTAATATAGTTACGATTAAAGGCTCGTTGGGCCGGGCCTGACCTTCGTGACCATTTACTTCATAAGAAAAGATCGCTACGGTCGTCGGCTTCCGGAGTTAATAATGCAGTTTCAACAGCCAGATCCTTCATTCCCACGTCGCTCAAACGACCTGAAAAATCAAGATAGTTCCAACGCCACCTCTCAGGAGTCTCTCGCGTTAAAGCAGAGCGGCATCGGACGTGAGATTAAACCAGGGTGCGTGCTTCTGCCTAAAGCATCGTTCTTATTTGTATCCGGTGCGCTCTATTTTCCGGACTCACTAGCGATCGAATCCATGAAAAAGCTTCAATCGTCCGAGAAACGACCTGGCGATCTTATAGGCGCTCTCCTCTCATACATGCACCGCTATCGCACCGTCTTTAACTACAACCGCTGTGATGAGCGCGTCGTAATGAGTATTGGGCCTACAAACCGCTATCAAAGGATACTTATCGAAGCAGCCCCAGCTTTTAGCCCATTTAGAGAGAACGCCTCCGTAGCATCAAAAGCCCTGACATACATCTTGCAATCCGGGACTATTATTATACCGGAGAGCCTTGCGGCTGAGAGTCCTATAGCACGGCGCTCCCTTGAGTGGCTTGAGTTCGTGCGTATACTGGCGCGCGCTGGTAGCACCGAATCACTCAAAACAACGGAGCTACTCGAAGAGGGGGTACGGCTTATAGCTTCTTACCTTACTGACCAATCTTCAAGGTCCTCGAAAGCAACGCCCTGCCACACCACATCTCAGACCGACCCCTTAGCCGCAATAAAATCCACCATGCAATCCATTGAGCTAGATACCTCTGAGTTCTCTCGTCGCTCCCTGTGGTTCTTTCAGAGCGACGTGACCGCAATTACTCCATGTAATACAGTTGGCATTGAATCGGATCTCAGCGCGCTGCACACCAAACGCTCGCTGCTCTTTAACGAGCTTGTACATGACGCAATCGTATACTTTTCACGGCGCAATAATCGTGATGCTAGCGATATCCTAGTAAACTGCTGCATCAGCGCCCATCAGATCCGATCTCAGGCTAGTAAGAATGCCGAGGTTACCTTAGCCTTACTTTAGCCTAGTCGGTAGTTGATTGGGACTGTTGCCTAGAAAGTAACCCCTTACAAATGCCCTTATACCAATGCCCTTACATGCTTCCCCCCCCCCATCCGGCCCCTGCGGGACGGTTCTCAGCCCACTACTATTTTTGAATTATAGTTGTTTAAGAAAGGGCGGAATTTACATATCGACCCCGACGCAGAACTAGTTCACCCCATGCTGAAGGAAAGCAGCTTTAAAAACCGGTCGAAATTAGATCTGTTTTTGCGAGTCAGATAAAAAGTTTAAATTTTGTCATGATTTGTGATTGACAAACTGATATCGTGCCTTGACTAAAATTATTGTATTCCTGAAAGGTACTGAGGTGTGCAGGTGAAGATTCAGCATAAGTATGAAAGATTTTATATCGAACTCCCTAGCAACCACATGTTGCCTACATATCAAAAATTATATCCTAAATATGACCGTTTTCTCCCAAATCTCGTTGGTTATCTTGACCCAAGCGATACGGTAATCGACGTTGGCGCGAATGTCGGCGACACATTAGCGGGAATGTTTAATCACAATCCTTTGATGAATTACATTTGCATTGAGCCGGATGATGAATTCTTTGATTTTCTAGTAAGTAATATTAATATAATAAGAGGATTCGATGGGCGGCTAAAGGCTCTCGCTATCAAGAGCCTTATTGGCAAGGATGTAGCCAATGTTCAGCTCGATGGCACCTCGGGATCAAAGCACGCTATTTTAAACGTCGGTGGAGAAATAAATTCAAAGTCTTTGGATTTGGTTATTGAGGAGGCCCCTCATACGAGGGTCTGTTTGTTAAAAACGGACGTTGATGGCTTTGATTATGATGTCTTGAATTCTGCTTCATCGACAATCAAGAAATACAAGCCTATTATATTTTTTGAGCTCCAATATAGCGATGCTGCTCAAAAAAACGGGTTTCGTGAAACCCTAGAATCTCTTCTCTCGGAAGGATATAACGATTTTACAATTTTTGATAATTTTGGAGAGGTGATGTTTCGCTCAAGTCAAATTCGGGAAATTATTCAGCTTATGGAGTACATTTGGAGACAGAACCTAGGCCTTGCGAATCGCACGATTTATTATTTTGACATATTAGCGGCAGTTCGACCTGCCGATAGTCTAGTTATTGATGCGGCACTTTCCAATTATTAACTATCACGACTCTTGGAATTGGCTAGTTGTGTAATAAGTTATTAGATAAATGAAAAAATTAGGAATTATACAGCCCGGAAAAATAGGAGACATTATTATATGTCTACCTATTGCTAAATGGTATTTCGACAGAGGATGGTCAGTCATTTGGCCGATTCATGTCGATTTAATTAAAAATTTTATAGGATATGTTGACTATGTTCAGTTCATTCCGTTGAACAATTTTGATTGTATAGCAGCACATCAAATATGTTTTCAGAATAATTGTAATCGTGTTATTGATTTGGCATTTACCATTCCTGGCGCAAATAGTTATAATACTGATTGGTATTTGAATCATAATGACACCTTGTCATTTGATGAAATGAAATATGCCATTGCAGAAGTTCCATTTGAAGAAAAGTGGAACCTAAGTATTAAAAGACATAAAGCGTCTGAGGATTCTTTATATTACGCTAAAATGATCAAAGGCAGCTATCCGCTCGAATCTGAATGGGGGCATATTATCCGTCAAACCAGCTCATCAGATACTGTCAAAGATTATGCATGGCCTTTTGATAAAGACACAACTATAAATATATCCAATGACACTGGAAGCGTATTTGATTGGTTGAAGTTATTAGAAACTGCTAAAGGACATGTCTTAATTGAGAGTTGTTTCTCAAACCTCCTTGATCAACTGCAAATAAAAGTTCCTAAACAGATTCTGTTGTTGAAACACGGATATTACGGCGCTACATTGCGGGACGGACATCTTAAAGGTATTCCTAGATTAAAATTGGATTGGAAACATATTTAAAATCTTAACGAAATAATTATGAATAAGTAATATTTATTCAATTGATGTCGTATGTAATGAAAGTGTAATGCCTCACCATGCACTAGAACCACGCTAAAAGTGCGCGGTCGCGACCAAGCCCTACAAAACCCTCCCGGGAGCCACTCTGCACCTCGAAGCAAATACTTGCCAAAAATAAATCAATCTTCTTATCCTTAAAACATGGTGAATAGTTTCCACAACTGTACCTAAGCTGCTATCGTTAGCAGCTCATGCAAAGCTCCTCTGACGATAAATCTGCTTCTATCACGGTCGATATGACCAGCCTCGCCTCGGGTGGAAGCTGCGTGGGCACAATCGAGAGCCCTGAATCACTAGCTGGTAAGAAGGCCTTTATACCTTACGCCATACCGGGGGAGCGGGTTACCGCAACCGTAGTTCAGGACAAAAAATCATTTGTAAACGCAGAGCTGCTTAGCATCGAACGGGCCTCCCCTGATCGCATTGCTGCGAGCTGCCCTGTATTTGGCCGCTGCGGTGGCTGCGACCTGCAACATATAGAGCTTAAAGCTCAACGTAACCTTAAGGCCGCCATGGTTGCGGATCTTTTGCGAATCCACGGCTCAATTGAAGCCAGTGATGGGATCTCGCTCTTAGCGCCGGATCTACCGGGGTTCTCATATCGCCGTCGCATGTCATTTCATATCAACAAGAAGCGCGAGTTCGGATTATACCGCAAGAACGGTCGCCAGATTGTAGAGCTCTCTCACTGTCCTATCTCGACAGACACGATTAACGAATTTCTCGCAGAGAATCTGGAACTCGTTAAGGAGTGTGCTCCAGAGATCGAGACCGTTACAGTAGAGGACCACGCCGGCGAGGTCTATCTGGCGCTTGAAGTTCATCCGAAGAACTCCACGGCACTTACAACACTCCTACCTAAAGCGGCCTTTAAGGAGCTAGAGAGACGCATTCCTAATCTGCAGGTAAATTACCGCCACCGTGCTGTCTATCGCCCCGGCGAAACGGTCGTGAACGCCCCTCCGGTTGGGCACTTTTCTCAGAACAATGAACTGGCCAACGCCGCGATGATCGAGTTTCTAATCTCGCACGTTACCACTCCAGGGGTAACGGACCTCTATGCCGGTGCTGGCAATATATCTATTCCGCTAGCTGCTGCCGGGCATACGGTAACCGCCGTGGAGGTAGATCCCGCCCTGGTAGCGTTCGGCTCCTCGCGCGTAGCCCAGGCCGGCCTCTCAGAGCGCGTTACGTTCCATACCAAGAGCTGCGAAAAATGGATTGAAAAAAATACAGCTGACCTAACCGTCGTTCTCGACCCTCCCCGAGGTGGTGCACTTGAGGTCTGCCAGAGACTCTCCCCCGAGATCTCCCCCTATCTGCTGTATGTAAGTTGCTATCCACCCACCTTTGCACGTGATGTACAGGTGCTGCATGAGCGTGGCTTTAGGTTAAAGAGCGTTGCTGTTCTGGATATGTTTCCGCAGACCTATCATAGTGAGTTGATCGCACTGATTGAGCGGGCCTAGTGCTTAATTACTACGCTGCTTTGAGCCTCTGTATTCGTAACTCTGTAGCTATTAAATCTATACACTCGACCCCCTTTCTCGTGTTAGCCTCCCCCTTATGAAGATACAACTAGTCATGATTGCATCTCTTTTATTGGTGCTTTTTAGCTCTCCGATACAACATGCCAGCGCCCAGAATTTACCTCTCCCGGATAATTTTAAAGCTCTTGTTCCAACTAGCCCGAAGGACCCCTGGGTTGATCTAGCTGTAGACCAACTCACCAAGGGGGGCTCTTGGGGGTCCGATCTTCTATGGTACATTCCGAATCGCTTGCTAGACCTAGTCGATATCTTTCGTGTTGATGTCGGAGTGGGGCCCTCCGTCGGA
Organism: Pseudomonadota bacterium; assembly: GCA_026390555.1. Taxonomy (NCBI): domain Bacteria; kingdom Pseudomonadati; phylum Pseudomonadota; species Pseudomonadota bacterium. The sequence goes on along the minus strand of JAPLFS010000067.1, from coordinate 5,364 downwards.
GGGGTTGTTCGTGTAACGAAGTATGCTCAATTTGGCTATCGAGAGATGTTGCCCGCCTCGGTACGTGTGGGGGATTTAGGTCGCCGTATTCCGATATTAATTGAGACCTCAAATGAATTCGGTATCGGACCAGCCTTTGTTGAATCGGCAGATCGTGCGATCTGTCCGGCCGAGATAGGTGTCGGGGCTGACGTTATACTTGCGGGTGTGTACGGCGGCGTTTGCCTGGACGAAATAGTAGATTTTCTGGGCGGAATCTTCTTTATCGACTTTAAAGAGGATGACTACTAGCCGCCAGCATACATAGCCAAGATGGGAATACTGCGCCAACTACAACTACTACTCGCACCTCGCCGGATACAACCGAAGCGTGCTGTAATAAGCGATCAATTTCTCTATCAGATCTGGTGCGAATTGCGGCGAGAGTTCTTTCCATTGCGCTCAGAGCTTGATTCATATCGCATCGTATGGAGCTCTCGTGCTCAAAAACGGGTGCTGGCATCGTGCAATATCCGTCGCAGAAAAGTAGTCGTTGCTCGTGAGCTACTTGAGCCAACCGCGCTTCGCTGGATCGCGCCGGTCCTCTACCATGAGCTCTGTCATGCCGTAATCGGAGAGCAGGTAGATCGCTCACGCAGCAATAAAAGATTGTGGCACGGCGCGCAATTTCGCGAGCTTGAAAACAGACACCCAGATATTAAGGCGCTGCACGCCTGGATCTCATCTGGTGGCTGGGCGCTGGCGGTCAGAAGCGAGAGAACTAGAAGCTTCTGGCAACGGAAACGATCGGCTGTGGGCGGCGCTGTGCTGGCTGTGCCGCTCCGTGAGCGATAGCATTACAGTAAACCCAGATGGCTAATCCGGTCCTATCACGTAGAACATTGCTGCAAGCAGGCCTTCTGGCCACCTCTGGGCTCACAATAGCCGCTGCTTGCAGCAAGATTGGAGCTGAGAGCGGCTATCAACAGCTAACCCTTGAGCGGGTAACGGTACGAATTCCTAAACTACCGCGAGCTTTCGAAGGCTACCGCATCGGATTCCTAACTGACATGCATCTCGGCATCTGGATGCCACAGGAACGGATCTTGTCTGCGCTGGATCAGCTCGCCTCTGAGCAGCTAGACCTGCTCGTCCTGGGGGGAGACTATATCCTTACAAATGAGAACCCATTATGGCCCTTACTCGGATATGTTAGAAATGAGCGCTACGCAAAGTTGAGCGCGCGTGCCTCTATACCGCTGCTCTTTAACGATGCCGCACAGATCCTCTCACATTTTTCTCCACCAGATGGTGTAATCGGAGTGCTCGGAAACCATGAGCGCTGGAACTCCACACAGCTCTGCTTCGATGCCTTTCGACCCTTTCCACAGATCCGCCTACTAGTTAACGAAGAGTTTAATGTCGTACGGGGCGAGCAGTCGCTCTCGTTCTTCGGTGTAGACGACTATTTAACCGGACTACCAACCCTCCCCCCAGCTCGCCCCCTGCAAAACGGAGTATCATCTCGCATCCTTATAAGTCACAACCCGGATTACCTTACGGCCCTACTTGAACGAGGGGATAGCTACTTTAGCCTAGCCCTGTGCGGACACACACACGGGGGTCAGATCTGTCTGCCGGGGTTAGGGCCGTTCGCCGTACCTGTAACCGACAAGCGCTTTGTGGCCGGTTTGGTCAAAGTTAATAACGACGTGCAGGTCTATACCTCGCGTGGTCTTGGGATGGTTGGGCTCCCATTTCGGCTAAATTGCCCCCCTGAGGTGACCGTATTTCAAATAGTAGCGGCATAATACCCTCTAGTTGCTCTATATATCCTTATAGACCTATACTTTAAGGGCATAATCTCTTTACTTCTTAGGTGCTTTTTTGCTAAAGATCCAAGGTCTTTAGTCTACCCGCCGCGGAATGTCCGCTGGCTGCGCAGTAAAGTTGGCTACGCAGTAAAGTTACGCAGTGAAGTTAAGCAGTGAAGTTAGTTCCTGCAATTAATTCTAAGAGATTCAGATAAGGGATGGTCATCGGAGCTATGAACGATAAAGTTGATTCAGAGAAAATGGATAATAAGGTACGCAGTCCAGACGTTGATACCCGTGAGGCCCGTTCTAACAATTCTGACGATCGTCCGCGTGGTGGTGATCGTGGGGGCTCATTCGATCGTGGCGGCCCAATGGAGGTTGTAGTTTCTCACAACATCGAAAAAGCGATGAAGATTCTCAAGCGTAAGTTGATTAAAGAGGGGCTCTTTAAGGAGCTCAAGGCTCGTCGGTTCTTCGAGAAGCCATCCATACGACGCAAGCGCAAAGAGAAGGAAGCTCGTAAGAAGCAACGTAAAGATGAGGCTCGTCTTAATAGTGGTCCAGGACTACTCTAAGATTAGAGGGTGTTTACATCTATTAAAAAAAAGAGGATCCATCGTGGTCCTCTTTTTTTGGCTCTTCGGGTTTTTGACTGGGTAATTTTCTTGAATTTATAGCTCTTGCAACTTGCATGTGAGCAGCTTCAAATGGAGATATTCCTTGTAGCTTCTAGAGAACGGCGTTTTCAGCGATTCTCCTCAAGGCAAGGTAGCGAGAATAGTTAGCTCGGGGTATCGTAAATCTATTAGTGCTAGAAATTGTGTACTTATAACTTTCGGTTCTTAACCAGTGCGAATCCTCTCTCGCTATATAATATCTGAGGTATTGACATTTTTCCTCATCAGCCTGACGGCCTTTACAGGGTTATTGCTAACCCTGCGCATGCTCAAGCTAACCTCACTTATTATTAATCGAGGGGTCGAATTCGGTCAGATCTTTCAGGTCTTCATCGCTATTATTCCCACCTTTCTTGAAATAGCTCTGCCAATGTCTACCCTGCTCGGCGTGATGCTCGCCTTTGCCCGCATGTCTGGCGACTCCGAGGTGGTTGTTATGCGCGCAAGTGGGGTAAGCCTACTTAGTTTTTTACGACCGATAGCTATCTTTGCCTGTAGTATAGGAGCGCTCGGGCTCTTTGTGTCCTGCGTGCTTAGACCGTGGGGATTTGAATCGCTATCATCTGCGCTATTTCAGATTGCTCGCTCAAAGAGCACCTCAGGGTTAACCGAGGGGGTCTTTAATAAACTGGGCGAAATCACCCTGTACGCCGACTCGATCGATTATCAAACCGGCAACCTAAATCGGGTAATCGTAGATGACAAGCGCGATGAGATTCAACGCAAAGTGGTCGTTGCCAAACGGGGCAAGATAGTTGCAGACGAGGTGAATCATACCATCTCATTATTATTGGCTGATGGTGTCGTGCATGAATCCCTCGACGGGCGCTACACACGTACTGAGTTCAACTCAAATAGCATGAGCGTTAACCCGGCTGAACTGCGTGATACTAAAAAAGAGCTCTCTGCTCGTGAGCTCAGTATGTCCGATCTTAGGTCCGCCATTCAGAGCTATAAGATGACCCTCAGATCCTCCAATGCAGAGGAGCTCCAGGTCTTTGGCCAAACGTTATCGCGTGCTGAGGTAACAAAAAAGTTTAGACGCGCAAAGATAGAGTTCGGACAACGCACATCCCTGCCCTGTGCCTCAATCATCATGGCCTTTGTCGGCATGGCGCTCGGAATCATGTCACCCCGCACCCAAAAGACCTGGGGCGCTGGTTTCGCGGCAACCCTCGGTCTAATCGTATTTATCCTCTACTACTCAATCTTCTCGGTTGGTGTCGCACTGGCAGATAGCGGCTCAATCCATGTCGGACTAGCGCTCTGGACTCCGAATATACTGGCCTCAATTATCGCCTTTATACTCGTATACAAGATATCCACTGAACGTTGGCAATCGGTCTCTGAGGGAATTCAGAACCTGTGCATCTCTAGCATGCAACTGATTCGTCGCTTAAAAAGGACGCCATGAAGATCCTACACCGCTACATTTTTGGGTTACTGATTAAGAACTTCGCAATCGGGCTCTCGATGTTCGTATTCTTATTTCTCATAGTAGATTTCTTTGATCGCCTCGATATCTTGCTCACGGAAAACAGCTCGCTCTGGCTGATCCTGCAGTACTTTATATTCAAGCTGCCCCTTATTGTAGCGCTGATGTTGCCAGTCGCGCTGATGTTCTCGACCCTTTTTACCTTCGGGCTGCTTTCAAAAAGCGCTGAAATAACGGCCATGCGCGCCAGTGGTCTAACCCTGATATGGCTCGCTCGTCCCTTGTTAATGCTCGGTCTCTCGCTCTCAATCTTTTCCCTATTTCTCGGGGAGCTCGTTGTTCCATTTGCCGAACGCCGACAGAAGGAGCTCTATAACCTAGAGATCCGCCAGAAAGATAAAAGGGGTGGGTACAGCCAGACAGATTTTTGGTGGCGTAATGGACAGAGCTTCTATGCGGTGGATCTCTTTAACTCAAGCTCTAAAACGCTGCATAATCTCTCACACTTTGAGCTAAGTCCCGAGTGGCAGGTAGCCAAACGGACCGATGCAAGCAGCGTTCACTGGATCTCAGGTGACCTGGGGTGGAGCATGAGCAACGTTACGCGCCTCCACTTTGATACAACACCGGTTACAATAGAGAAATTCAGCCAACTTCCCCTTACTATCTCGGAGAGCCCCTCAGATTTTTATGAATTCAAGGACGACCCATCTACCATGAGTTTTTCTGAGATTCGGCACTTTATAAAAAATCAGCGTAGAAATGGGATAGCCACCAGACAGTACCTCCCCGATATGTACAGTAAACTAGCCTTTCCGCTGGTTATCTTTATCACCAGTATGATCGTACTCCCATTTACACTCCTTCCAGCCCGTTCCGGCAGCATGGCCTTTACCTCGTTGGCAGCCCTCTTTATCGCCTTTGCATATTTCGCAGTCGATTCATTCAGTATCTCAATGGGACGTGCAGAGCTTCTGCCGGCCCTGCTCTCAGCATGGATGGCGAATATACTAATGGGAACAGTAGCTATTATTCTTAATCTTGGAGCTGAGGCACCGCGCTAGGGGTGAATAGGGTTCCTCACCAATAAGTGTGAGTGGGAAGCTACTGGATGATGGCATAACTATGCGCGGCAGATGGAAGAAAAGCCGGTCGAAGAATGTAAGATAATGGATGCTGAATCCCTGCGCTGGATCGTGCGCTGCTTCCCGCACAGGGGTTTTATATCTAATGTACCCACACTTATCGGTGAGGAACCGTTTTTAAGGGTTAACCGGTATCGGAGCGGGAGCAGGTAACGGGAGCGGTTCACGTTCCCGCGCAGGGATTTTTCATCTAATGTACCCACACTTATTGGTGAGGAACCCTAAAAACAAAGCTGAGTTGATACTGAGGTGAATAGTTTACGAGAAGATATCCTTCATCTTATCAAAAAAGCCCTTGCTGCCGGCCTCAT
>JAPLFS010000066.1 GCA_026390555.1 Pseudomonadota bacterium | reverse complement strand
GACCAGATCGTTAGGGAATCCAAGGGGCGGATCTATCCGGCAAAGGATGCCCGCATGTCACCGGCTATGTTTGAAATATCACACCCGCGCTTGAATGAGTTCAAAGCTCTGATCGATCCGCGTTTTTCCTCAAGTTTATGGCGAAGAGTTATGGAGACCACATGAAGAAGATAGTTATCCTTGGTGCTACATCAGCTATGGCAACTGAAACTGCACGCCTCTTTGCACAAGAGGGAGCAGAGCTATTCCTAGCGGCGCGAAATCAGGAGAAACTTACACGCCTTGCAGACGATCTAAGGGCACGTGGGGCAACAGCCGTGCACAGCGCTACCTTTGAGGCCCACGACCTCGGCTCCCATCAGCAAGTAATGGAACGTGCCAGTAGCGCGTTAGGTGAGATAGACGCCGCCCTGATAGCATACGGTGAGCTACCGAACCAAAAGGGGTGCGAAGAGAGCTGGGATACCGCACAGCGATCACTACTAACGAATTTTACAAGCCCGATAGTATTCCTGACCTGGTTGGCGAACTACTTTGAGGGCCGCAAAGCAGGTAACATCACCGTTATCTCCTCGGTAGCTGGAGATCGTGGTCGGCAGAGCAACTATATTTACGGTGCAGCAAAGGGGGGTCTGACCACCTTCCTGCAGGGGTTGCGTAATCGGCTTGCACATCACGGAGTTTCGGTTACTACAATTAAGCCCGGATTTGTCGATACACCTATGACGGCCGACTTAAAACAGGGGCCACTATTTGCTTCAGCAGCATCGGTCGGCAAACGGATTCACAGAGCTATGCAGCGCGGAGAATCGGTGGTTTATGCCCCCGGCTTCTGGCGACTTATTATGCTTATCATCTTGCATATCCCGGAATGCATCTTTAAGAAACTTAAGTTGTAGCTCTGAGTTTTTCTCTCTCTTCCATCTACCATAGGACTGCAAACTAGAACCGATACGATAGTGCCGCTCGAATGCGATAACTCGGGGTTATTTGCAGGTCTGAGTTTTTTACATTGATTGGGAGGTCTAATCCGAAGACTCCCTGCCATTGCTGCGCCACCAAGGCACTGATCTCTGGCCCTAGAAATGTGGTGTTATAAGCCGTGTCGGTATACTCCACTCCACCCTTTCCAGTATCCATGTCCTTGTACTGGCCGGAAAGCCTCGCCCTCAGCGCAATCTGGGCGTTGTCTTCTAAATATAAATACCTACCAACCGCTGTCGACCAGATCCAATCGTTTGCGTACTTGTACGAGTACGACCCTTCAGTGCGGATAGTGTACTGCACATCCGTCGCAAAGATAAACTTATCCCACTGCGTAAACAGTCCTGCTCCTAGTGGAAAATCCCATGAACCTGAGCCCAGCGTAATATCGTGCCCGTGAATTGCGTTCTCAGCGCTTGGTCCGGGAACTACCGCACCGTGCTTCTGTGTAAGGGCATGTTGGCTACTATCATCATCATGACCATCCTCGTCAGAAGAGTCCTCTTCCTCTTCATGATGACCAGGAGCAGTCTCCTCTCCCAGATAATGTGCATCTCCTGTAGGCAATTCCACACCTGCGAACACGCGCAGTCGAGCAAGTGTACTACCCTCGGCATAGTTCATAGGAACATAGTGCGCTAGGAGGGTAATATCACCTATTCCAGCATCACTTCCGCGTTGTGGTGATCCATCTTCGATTCTACGCCACGTACGACTCACAACCGGAAGAACCAATTGAAGCGACGTTGTGGTACTCGGATCGTATTGGGCAGACAGCTGAGTTACGGAGCTCTTAAGAAACTGATTCTCGGTATTTGAAACAAAGTGGCCATCACGCTGAAGGCGATCTAAGCTCGTAAATTGCTCAGCGATACCAAGACGAAGCGCGTTCTCGATCGGACTCTCCATCTGAACCGCTGAGTAGAGAGCGCATACATCGCACGCGTTAGCCTGCGGAGAGAGGAAAAACACTACTAATGACAGGGCGATTGCCTGCCGTAAAATTTTAGCCTTCATAGAACTTTCGCTTAAAAAATATCCCTCGCAGCATAAAGTCGCAATCCGCGTAACTATTCACCACAGTATAAGCCTGTCGCTGGTTAAACGAATTTGGCCCAGCAGTTACCCACGGTAACTCCCTTTCTTGACCTCTCCTAATCGGAGACGCTCATCTTAGTGGGTGAATAGTTATCACAATTATAGCGTTTTGTTAAATAGTCAACATATTGCAGAAATATTCGCATACGGTAATGACACTCTATAGCACCTAATAGGCTGATTTGCGGAGCCCGTCCAGCAGCGCAAGCTGCTGGCGCAGCAATGCGGTGGGGGTGACAACATTAACTAGTCAAAAAATATATCGTACCCAATCAGGGGACAATAAGAAAGGGTAGGAGCGTACAAAGACCGCCTCCTATAAGCATTAACGAGTACAACAGTAAAACGTGGTGACTAGTTACGCGTTTCGGCGATATGCACGTCGCCAGAGTAGCTAGGCAACACGCCACTCCTAATGGCCCAGGCATAGCTGCGCGTTAGCCCCTCTTCAAGGGACACGCTTGGCCTCCAACCAAGGGCCGTAATCTTTGATGTATCGAGCACCTTACGAGGAGTGCCATCAGGTTTTGAGCTATCAAACCTAATCTCTCCCTGGTAGCCGACGACTCGTTTCATAAGTTCAGCAAGTTCACGAATAGTAACGTCCTGGCCGGTTCCAACATTGAGGGTCGTTGCCTCCTCATAGTGATTCATAACCATAAGCGCGGCTGTGGCAAAGTCATCAACATAGAGAAACTCTCGGCGCGGCTCTCCTGTACCCCATACCGTAACGTACGGATCAGCGCTGAACTTAGCCTCATGAAAACGACGCATCATTCCAGGAATTACGTGTGAGTGCTCCGGATGAAATTTGTCGTTCTCTCCGTACATATTGGTCGGCATAACGGAGACGAAACGCTTGCCGTACTGCTGCTGATACTTCTCGCATAATTTAAGACCTGCAATCTTAGCCAAAGCATACCCCTCATTGGTTGGCTCAAGTGGGCCAGAGAGGAGTGCCTCTTCAGGAATAGGTTGCGGAGAGAGTCTCGGATAGATACAGGAGCTCCCGAGGTAGAGTAACTTCTGCACTCCGTTATCAGCCGCTGCTTTAATGATATTGGCGGAGATCATCAGATTTTCGTAGAGGAAATCCGCTTGGTGTTGCGAGTTGTGTAAAATTCCACCGACTTTTGCGGCTACCACAAATACGAACTCAATTCGCTCCTGTGCGAAAAATCTCTGCACCGCTGCCTGATTGAGGAGATCAAGCTCGGCTCTGGTTCTCAGGATAATGTTACTGTAGCCATGCCGTTCAAGGCCCCGCACAATAGCAGAACCCACTAAGCCCCTATGCCCAGCGACAAAAACCCTGGAATCATGAGAGAAACTGGAGAAGACCTTTAGCTCAGTCATAACAAGGTATTAGGATGCTAGCCTAGGACAACTAGATTTATACCTGTTTGAAATAGCTTCTTCCAGTCTGATTCTTCAATTAATATTGCGACTTAGATGATTAGCTCAAGCGATCAGGTCATACTGTTAAGCAGGGAGTGGGGGCACCTGTGCACCTACTTCGTTCTTTCACATAATTATATGGGCGCCTCCAAGCCTTAGGGTTCTAGAGAGCGCTATGAGTAGATGCCCGATTCCAAAAACGGAAATACCGTTTGGACTCACTGCACCCTTAGTTGCGATCCAAAAGATGCCACTACGGGTGCAGCGAGCCTCCGAACTAGGTGTTCGAACAAGGCTAGCACCCTCTTTATTGACCAAGAGAAAACAGGTCAGTCACATGTCCAAAGAGGATGTTATGCAGAAGATTATTTTTGGCGCAGTCGGATTTTCCCTGTCTCTCGTGATGGGGTGTCATAGCTGCCAGACTCCGAAAGGCTACATGCTTGTACCGGTGGAACAAAATGGACGCCCTCCGGTCCTAATTGGTGCTCCGATCCCCTTTGTTCAGCCCCTGCCGCCTTCGGCAAACGTACCTCCTGCTATCGAAGGGATCTTACCCGCCCCTCGGCGTGTGATACCCTCCTCCGTTACACCTCTGGTCCCCACAATCAGACCAGAATATACGGCGTAGTAGGAGTTAAGTTAGAACCTCTATTCTAACTTTAATCGGGCACCTCATAGCGTAAATCAACTTAGGTTTGATCTGTTATGCTAGGAGGTGCCCTTCCTTACCTGTTCTGAATACAGCTACATCTCAAGCAAAAAGCGGATCTGCTTTACCAGCAAACTATTCGCTCGATACTTCTCACAGAACATATCAGCTCCCCGTTCAAGGGCAGAGAATTCAAGATCGTCTCCACAGGCTGTCAGCATAATGACCGGGATATCACTGGTAGACCAATTACCCTCAAGCCCCCGTATCGCCTGCAGGAACTCAAAGCCGTTCATCTCTGGCATCTTATAGTCTGAAATTATAACGTTAAACTCCTTTTCTGCCAGCATATCGAGAGCCTCTGCTGCCGAATCGCTCGTCATCACCTGATAGCCAGCTTTTTCAATTATCTTTTGCAGCATCTTGAGCTGAACTGGATCATCGTCAACGACTAGCACGCAATTATGGCTCGGCTTAATCGGTTTGAGATCAAACCCGTAAGCCCATTCAGACTCGGGGGTCTCATCACTATCACCACCCTTAAGCTCCTCTGGCAGATCACTCAAGAAGTTCTGTTTATTATTATTTGCGCGCGAATGGTTCATAATATTTCGCCTCTTTTTAACTTACAGACTCTCTCTGCGCGTCCCTGCCCCGAGGTCCCCTCCATAAGACCGTCCTCATTCCTTTCAAAGTAAGAGTTCGGCATAAGAATCATAATGCTTATGGTTGCGGGGCTCTTTTTTCGCGGATATTATGTTTTTTCAGGTTTTAGTGGCCACAATGCTAGCGCAAAGATCGCAAGAAGTTGTACTTTTGACCGCGCTACTAAGAGATTCCTCTATACTAATACAGAGTTGCTCGTATGATTCGGAAGTTAACCCCTCAGGATATCCCAGCTATCTTAGCACTTGTGCAAGCTAATCCAGATACCCTGCTCCCCCGAACTGAGGCGGATTATCTGGAGCTGATAAACACAACCTGGATTGCTGAGCAGGATGGAATAATTGTCGGAAGTTGCGTACTCGAGCTCTATAGCCCCAAGATAGCAGAGATACGCACCTGTGTTGTCGACTCAGATTACCGTGGTCAGGGGATCGGTCAGGAGCTTGTAAAGGTCGCTATTCAGGAGGGGCAGCGACGAAATATCCGTGAGATACTAGTTGTAACATCAAAGCCGGAGTACTTTAAAAAGCTCGGATTCGGTGACTGCCTACATGAAAAGTATGCTCTTTTCTGGACCGGCTCTAAAAACAATGCTTAAACAGGCACGATGAATAAGCGCTTCGGAGTGGCGATCTTAGGTGGAAGTGGCTACGGCGCGGGAGAGCTGCTCCGGATCCTCAGCATGCATCCAGACATAGAGGTATGCAGCGTTACATCTCGGTCCCATGCAGGGAACCCTGTCAGTTCAATCCATTCGCACCTAAAAGGTACTACCTCACTCAACTTTGATAAAGCCCCGCAACTCACTACCCTTAAGCACTACGAGCGGAGCGTCCTGGTCTTAGCTATGCCGACCGGTCTCGCCGTTTCCGCCATTGAAACGGCGCTAGCTCAGGGGCTCTCAGAGAACACCTCAGTTATAGATCTCTCAGGAGATCTCCGCTTAAGGGATGCAGCACAACACCAGCAGTTTTATCCAGAGGTTGAGTTCTCTGCGGAGCTGCGCGCAAGTTTTATTTACGGACTAACGGAGCTATCCCGCCGTGAGATTTCACACGCTCGATTTATTACCAACCCTGGCTGCCTGGCAAGCGCTGCGATCCTGGCCCTCGCTCCACTTGCATCTAAGCCACTAACGGGACAGGTTGTGGTCGACGCCAAGACCGGCACCTCCGGAGCCGGGCGTGAGCTTCAAGCCTCTATGCACCATCCAAGCCGTACTGCTGATTTTACAGCCTATAAAACGTTGCAACACCGGCATGAGCCAGAGATCCTGCAGGCGCTCGGGCCATCATTTAACCCCGGGGGATCCTTTATATTCTCCCCACACCTACTTCCGGTATCTCGCGGCATATTTGTATCGGCCTATCTCTCGCTTACAGAGAGTTGCTCGGCAGAAGCGCTCACTCAGCACTATCACAACTTCTATGCTGATTCTCCCTTTATTCGCCTAAGAGACACCCCGCCACGACTTGCAGATGTTGTGGGTACTAACTTCTGCGATATCGCCGTCACCGTGCGTGACAACCAGGTTGTTATTATGAGCGCCATTGATAACCTAGGAAAGGGCATGGCCGGCCAGGCGATTCAAAATATGAACCTACTGTTTGGGCTCCCAGAGAAAACTGGCCTGATGACCCTAGCGCTAGGCCCAGTATAGGAGCATGGTAACTAGTCAGGATAAACTAAGGACGATTGCACACGTAGGAGCTCTGTACCAACCCCTCAGGGGTCGATTTGCAGAGCAAATCGGGGGTGATAATATTAACTAGTCACAAAATATATCGTTCCCGATCAGGGGACAACAAGAAAGGGTGAGAGCGTACAAAGACCGCCTCCTATAAGCATTAACGAGTACAACAGTAAAACTTGGTGACTAGTTACGGAGCATGCATGGAGCTTATCACCCCCTCTGAGATCCTTCGCCAACACCCCTCTGTACAGGCGCTCTCAGGCCAGCGCTTTCTTATCAAGTACGGGGGTGCGGCCATGGAGATTGAACAGACACGGCAGCTCGTATGTTCAGAGATAGCAGCACTCTCAAATCTTGGGGTTAAGATCATAGTTGTGCACGGCGGTGGAAAAGAGATCTCACGAATGATCGATCGTCTGGGCCTTACCTCCCACTTTATCGATGGACTGCGGGTTACAGATGACGCAGCGATGCTGGCCACCGAGATGGTTCTCTCTGGAGCCGTTAATAGCGATCTAGTTTCTCGCATAACAAGGAGCGGCGCTCCGGCAGTTGGAGTATCTGGACGGGCTGCTAGGCTAATCACCGCCCAAAAGCTCCGCGGCAGAAACGGCGAGGACCTAGGCCGAACCGGCGAGGTCGTTGCAACCGATCCAGGCATTATCGAAGCATTACTCGCTGCCAGCTTTGTACCTGTTATCTCCCCTGTTGGAGAGGATAGCGCTGGCAACGCCCTAAATCTAAACGCCGACTATGCGGCTGGGGCCCTGGCAGGCGCGCTAGGTGCTAAGGCCTGCGTGTTTCTAACGGATGTAGCAGGAGTAAAGCATAACGGTGAGGTCGTTGCCTCGCTAACCAGAGAGGAGATAGCTACCTTAATCCACGATGGCGTTATCTCTGGTGGAATGATCCCTAAGGTAGAGTGCGCCCTACGAGCACTCGCTGCAGGTTGCCCCCGTGCCGTTATCGCAGATGCTACTAAGCCCCTGATCGTTACCTCGGCTATCCTGGATCTAGCCGGATGTGGCACTAATATCACTTAGCCTATTAAATGGTTACGCCGTATTTGCAACCGCTCTGGGTTAGCGCTACTGTTTAATCTTTAGATACCTGTATCTCCAAGGACACTATCTATGGGCCGTATATTTGAGAAGAGAAAGGACCGCATGTTCGCCCGCTGGTCGAAGATGGCTAAGGCCTTCACTAAGATAGGAAAGGAGATCGCTATCTCCATAAAGCTCGGAGGCCCCGAGCCATCAGCTAATGCCCGTCTGCGTATGGCCATTCAAACCGCGCGCTCGTTAAACATGCCGAAGGATCGCATCGAAGCCGCTGTTAAGCGGTCCACCTCTAAGGAGCAGCTAGATTTAACCGAGATAACCTACGAAGGCTTTGCGCCCTACGGTGTCGGCCTCTTTATAGAAGCAGCTACCGACAACGCCACACGCACAGTTGCAAACGTACGAAATATACTTTTAAGAAACGGTGGAAATCTGGCTACAACAGGCGCGCTTGAGTATATCTTTGATCGCAAGGGGATCTTCAAGATCGTTCCCCCATCGACCGATATGGATGAATTTGAGCTTGAGCTGATAGACCACGGACTGGAGGAGATCTTTGAGGCCGATGATGGCCTCCTCTTATACTCAACCTTTAGGCAGTTTGGAGATCTGCAAAAGGCCCTGGAAGCCCGTGGTGTTGAGGTAAAAAGCGCTTCATCACAGCGCATCCCAATGAGCTTCGTTAACGTTACGCCGGAGCAGGAGCAGGATATTCAGAAACTAATTGAGCGTCTTGAAGAGGATGACGACGTTCAGACCGTATTCCATAATATGCAGATTGATGGCGAATAGCTTATTACTCTGGGGAGTAATTGAGAATATCGCATGCCATCTGTGCCACACGCGGATAAGGTACCCCGGTTAAGTAGCGCAGCATATTGTGGGCTTTTTGTAGCAGCCGCTCATCCTTAAGAGGCAGGGCCCCCATCAAGCGCGCTAAAGCCAGCATCACCTGCGGGTTCTGCTGCAAGCGCAGCAGATCTGAGCAGCGCGTTAAGACCTCCGCGTGAAAGTTTTCGAGCTTAGCAAACGCAAATATTATCTGGTGCGTGAATTTATCTCCATCAACAGCACGCCCTACTAACGCCTCCATCAGATGATCAACGATCTGAACGCCTGCTTGTGGATTTATATCATGCAGTAAAACTGTAAGGTTACTTGCGGCAGACCCTATAATCCTTGCGCTAGGTTCCCATAACGCCCCGGCCAAGCGCTCAATAGCAGCAGAGACGTTACCGCTTGAATCTAGGCAAATCATGGTAAAATCACGCGCCATGCTAATTTCGATCTCTTCGTCGCCATCAACACACTCGAGCATCTGCAGAAGCTCTGGAGAGATCTCAAATTCTCGTAATGCCTCAAAAAACTGTAATTTTACCGATGCCTCGCTCCGTTCAAAATCTGGTTGAGTGAAAGCTAGAGCACACCTTACGAGATTGCATTGCGGCTCCTCCATAACGCTGCCGTACTTATTGAGAACCGTAATAGACTGCTCTCGCGTGCTCCCTACAGGCAGGTAAATTCCGACAAGCGCTGCATAGAACTGATCCTCCGTAAGGTTTTTAGGCCTCTCCCGAAGGATCTGTTTAAGCAGCTGCAAGTGATCGGACTCAGCCAGCTGCAAATAAATGTCTACAGCCTTATACCGCGAGTCCCTCACCTCTGGATTAACCACCCCATCCCCATCAAAAAAAGCATCTATACGCGCATCTCTCCAATTGCTGGAGCTATGCCCAATAATATGCAGGGGTACTAAAGCACCGTCCGCGTAATCCCCTTGATCGCCAAGAGCTCGTGCTGCATCAACAGCGATGCCGGTACGGGTGTCACGCAAGAGCCGAATAAGTATCGGGACAGCTACGGGATGCAGCTCGCGTGTCGAGACGAGAGCTGTAATAAGATGGGAAAGGACCTCTCCATTCGGCTCACGAAAAATTCGTTGAAAGATCTCTGCCGGCACCCGCTCAAGAGCTGCGGCCTCCAATCCGATAAACTCTGCAGCGGCACACCGCACCACAAGCGATGGATCGCTGATAAGGGTAAGTGCGGCTAAAAGCTGTGTTGAAACGCCTCTAGGGAGCCCAGGGAGGCCCGCTGCAGCCTCTGTGCCGCGGCTGCTCTGACAACTATGTATCGGCGTTCTATATGATTCTTGAAGGCTAGCCACCTATGTATAGTGCAACACCTTACCTATAATGGCCACCGATTATTGCCACTTAATCCAGGGTGTTTGAAACGGTTTGGATCTGATCCAAACGAAAAAAGTGGGATTGCCAACACTAACCCCTCGGAGCTGTAAAGTTGGTGTTTACACTAGACTTGGTCTTGCCGAGAACTACCCGAGGATTCTTGAGGGAGATCTCAACCCTCCATGAAGCGGAATATGCCCCACCTGGGGTAAGGCCTCTAAGCGAGATACGATTCCTTCGATCTCTGACGGTCTTTGAGCGCGCTGCCATAATCGACACCTGCTGTGAGTCCTGCGTAAGGGCAGCAACCTGGCTCTGTATACCATATGTAACAACATAGGTTACGACGTAGTTCTTTTTGTTATCCAGTGCTTTCCTAGCGTTCTTTTTTGAAAGACGAAACTTGCGCATCAACATAGATAACGCCTTCTTATCTTGAGCAGGACTAAGCTCCGCGATCACGCTCGGCAACACAACCGTAACATTATTACCATCGATCTCTATCTCTGCAGCGGGAATATTCGGACTATCCGGCCCTACAAAGATCGGGGCTCCGGTAGCGGCTGCGGTGGGTGTGGCAGTATTCGTAGCTGTTGGTGTCGCGGTTGCAGTTGGTATCTGAGGTTCATAATTACCGATACAGTAGATCCTCGTTTTTAGCCCCACATTGCAAGAGTAGCTAGCATCGTTCGCAATCCAGCTCTCTATATTACTCGTAAGTAATCCCGCCTCGGTTACTCCCGTAGTAGCTGTCCAGTCTTCGCAGAGGTCAGAGGCAGAGTTTGAGATCCGCATGCCATCACCGTTCGTTCCGGTAAAGATCTGCTCCGTATCTATATTACCGTTCAGGTCGTTCCTATACTCATCATATCTCACGGCGTTATTAATAGTGTATGGAGCTCCGTTCCAGAGATCTGCCCGATCGGTCGCTATAAGCTCATGCCTCATATTGTATATCGCGCCGGTCCCGGTTATGCCTGTTAGGTCCCTTGCATCCCAGGTTGACGATGACATCAATGGAAACCAGGTGCCGGTCAGACCTGCCGTATCTGCCAGATCTTGGCAATATGCACGCGCACCCTCAAGCCCAGGTCCCTGACCTAAAGGCCCGGAGATCTGCCCGCCGTTAAGATAGCTACTCGATGCAAAGATCGTCAGCACATCGTTAGTACCGCTCCACTGATTATTAAATCCCGGAGTGCTACTGGATGTTGGCGTTGGGGTCGGCGTGTGCGTTGATACAATGCCGGGGGTCTCCGTTGGTGTTGAAGTATTCGTAGCTGTTGGCGTAGCAGTTGAGATATCAGTATCGACTGGCGTTGCGGTTGGGGTTGCCGTAGCGGTAGTGGTATCGACCGGAATATCAGTTGGAGTCTCAGTAGCAGTCTCAGTTGGAGTCTCTGTTGCAGTCTCAGTTGGAGTCTCAGTAGCAGTCTCTGTTGGAGTCTCAGTTGGAGTCTCGGTAGCAGTCTCAGTAGCAGTCTCGGTTGCAGTCTCAGTAGCAGTCTCAGTTGGAGTCTCTGTTGCAGTCTCAGTTGGAGTCTCGGTAGCAGTCTCGGTAGCAGTCTCAGTAGCAGTCTCAGTAGCAGTCTCAGTTGGAGTCTCAGTTGGTGTGCTTGTAGGTACTCCGGTATCCGCAACATATGGCCCAATCAGTTCATCGCAGGACTGTACACTAACAAATTGTGTTCCATCCACAACCACATCAACCCTACCGCTCTCTGAATTAAAGCCGGGAGACCCTGAGAGTAGTAACGGTAGTGGGGTTCCGTTATGGTGCCCAATACATGTAGCTCCCCCAGCTAAAGCCCTGCCCTGCTCCTGTGCGGCATCCAGCTCGCAGTTGTTAAACTGCAAAATGCTAGTACATAAGCCACCCTTGATACCAAATATCCCAACCGAGCCCCCTGTAGTTACCTCAGAACGGTACGCAGCAAAGGCAGCATCCGGTGTATCAAGTAATCCGCTAAAGGTATCGCGCAGGTGAACTAAGGAGAGGCCAAAGCCATCTGACGGCTCGGCAAGGGGCTTGCTCACTACGCAACTCGGAGCCCCACTTAGTGAATTATGCCTAATTGAAACGCTGCCACGATCTGACCCTGCTCCAATAAGAGAGTACGCATGGAAGGTAGAGTATGGATCCCCTGCAACGACCGCACCAAGTTGATCTCCAGTGCTACCCTCAACAGAGACATAGTAGGAGCTGGCACTTGTAACGTGGTTTACCCTACCAACGTTTGTCCCGTAAAACGGCTGTCCCACCAATAGATGAGGCTTTCCATCGCTCGATGAAGAATCATACGGTATCTGAGCCATCGAGTATCCAAATTGCGAGCTCCCTCCTAAGTTCTGTCCGTACGTTTCATCGATTACGCCCGTACAAACACCCCCTAGGGAATATGCAAAGTGATACCCGGCTATCTGAGATGCCGCTGGAATACCCACTATCAGGTTAGCAAAGCCCCCAGCAACTTGATCGCGCAGCGCTTGCAGCTCCTCTCCATATCCAACGCCCCCTGAAACACTACCGCAGTTGCTCCAAGTAACAGCACCTCCAGCAACGCTACTGCTAAATATATAAACGCTACCACCTAGAGAAGCCTCTCCCGGAGCTCCGATTGCAAGTTCATCTACTCCATCCCCGTTAAGATCATCCATGAACTGAATAGCTCTACCAAAGTGCTGGTTAGAGGTTGCAGATAGTGGCGTAAGCTCCTGTACCGCTACACTAGCGGCGTCTGCATCGTAGATATAAACTCGGCCAGCGCCGTTTGATGCATTGGGAGAACCAACAGCTATATAAGACCTACCTAAGGTACTCACTACCGCTTTGCTACAAGCTATCTCAGCACCGAATCGCCCCCCTGTAGCTCCCCCATGCAGTGAAAAGGTTGCAGTGAACCAGCTTTCAGGGCTAGCCCACGCCTCAATAGAGAGGGAGCAGATAAGCACAGAAAGTATGACCCTAACATAGATCATAATCGTCGACGTAATCCTTCATATAACGACTGAGATAGCAGTAACCTCAAAACTAAACCTGAAAACGCTCCCCAGATCAGAGGGCATAGCACCGGCACGAACCATCCCATCACAAAGAGCACAAATTGAAATGCTAGTATTCCTGCCGCAGTCACCATAAGCATAACGATCGCTTTAGCCCCTGATAGAGCTAAGACAACAAAAGCAACAAATGCTGCCAGAGCTCCACATATAAACAGGTTCGTTACGGGCGAAACCTCCCTGATCCAATCCTGCTTTAGAAGGTTTGAGGTAGCTGTCGCGTGAATCTCAGTACCAAAGGTGCCCTGATCAAATGGGGTAACGAACGCTTCTCGCTGCGACGGACCTGTGCGGCTACGTAGGCTCAATCCGACAAAGACTATCTTTCCTGTAAAGGTTCCTACAGGAAGGCGGTGTTTATCTGAAACTACCATCTCATACGGTACGGTCGGAATCGTACGAGCATCTCCATAGAATTTAATAAGTGCATCTTTATTAGGTTTTAGAACTACTGGATTTCCGAAGCCTGTGGTCGCACTAGCCGCCTCAGCCAACGAAGGAACATCTGGAAATAGCTCAGAACGATTAACAAGAAAATTCCGTACACGACCAAATCGTTGTGGCAATCCAATAATACCTATACCAGCGGCCGCCTCCTCAAAAATAGGGGCGGGCTTAATCAACTCCTCAAGGAAGAAGGACCCATTAAGGGTCGCTCTCTGAGATAGCCCTGATGCTGCCGCGAGGATGGTAGGAACTCTTTTCATGGCTACCGCAAGGGCCTGATCGGCTGCTACATCCTGCCCGGAGTCCTTAAAGATAATATCAAATACGATCCGTTTCGCCTTATCGTCGGCTAGCCTGTTAATCAGGCGGGTGTGTAGCTCTCGTGGCCAGGCTCCAATTATCGGCACATCGAGAGTTGAGTAGCTCTGCTCATCCATCGATACAATCATAATATCAGGGTGAGGCGCACTTATACCGCGCGCTATAAATAGGTTATCCGATTGCACAAGCTCCATTCGAGCAAAGGTGTCGGTGCTGCTCATTGGAAGCGCAAAGAACGAGAGAAGAAGTGCCAGAAGCCCTTTAGTGGTCGTGTTTCCCTGACGAACTCTCCTAAATATACGGGTATGAAAAGGGGTATCTGCAAGGACCTGCTCAAGGGACAGGGTGTTATTTACCAGACCACTGACAAGTCCCTCGTCGATCTGACGTGGCGCATATTTGTCTAGATTGCCAGCAAACGCTGCTAGAGACCGCATGCGGATCTGTGGATCTATCTCAAGCAATCCAAGCAGCCCATGTGCTAGCCACTCCGGAATATCGGGACGTAGCTCGCGCGGATCGGCCGGTAGCTCCTCTACCTTGCGCATAATAAGACGGGCTGGGATATCATCATCTATTGGAAGCCGTCCTGTCAGAAGCTGATACAACATCGCTCCAAGCGCATAGTAATCAACTGCTATGGTCGCTTCCTCCCCGATTAGGGTCTCCGGGGCCAGATAAGCCATCGTTCCAACTATCTCACCTGAGGAGACCGTCAAGCTCGACACCCCTCCTCGCGCTATTCCGAAGTCGGTGATCTTCAAGCGCCCCTCATCCAGCACCATCACATTTCCGGGCTTAAGATCGCGGTGCACAACTCCAACCGCATGTACCGCCGAGATGCCACGCATTAGCTGTACAGCTATGCTTAACACTGCGGGCAAGGGCATAAACTCATCTCCGATCAATGAATCAAGGGTCTGCCCTGAAAGATATTCCATTGTATAGAAGAGCGTTTCGCCCTCCTGTCCAAAGTCGAAGGTTCTGACAACGTTCTCGTGATTGATCTTGTGAGTAAGTCGTACCTCTCGCAAAAAGCGATGAACGATCTCGTCTTTAAACTGGGGGCCCCTACGGAGAATCTTGAGCGCAACGTGTGTCTCGCCGAGAACCATATCCTCGGCCAGATACACCGACGCCATTCCGCCGCTACCTAACGGTCGAATGATCTTGTATCTATTCCCGATAAGTTGACCTGCGGGTAGGTATTGAGAGTTTTCCATGGTTCCAGCTATTAAACTCATACCGCTATTAGTAATTAAACTTATAGATCGCAGAGGATCCCATGGTCTCTATCGGTAGGTTCAACTCAAAACATTTAGCTTTTTCCTTAAAAAAACAGGAAGCCCCCCAGATTCCTGCTCCTTGTTCCCCTGGCAATCGGAGAATTTCGCATCTGTTGCCAATAGATGCGCCTACCAAAACACAACTAAAAATCGTTAAGTAGCTGTTATACCTTAAGATTCTCACGTTACCTCTACCTACGTCTAAAATATAGAAAAGTTACTCTGCGATCTGGTCGATAGATCTAAAAACATCTTTCCATATAAAATTTGATGCGCGAGACGGGGTTTTAGCATCATCATCTAGAGGAGAATTGTGTGTTTTAATGGATAAGCTCTTGCGATATCTAATAACAGCAACACTTGTCATTGCATGCCTAATCGGAGCAAATTGCTACTCCTACGCCCAAAATAAGACAGTAGCCTCCCTGTATTCAAATGAGGGATCGATATTCGTACGCCGAACAGGCACATCAGTATGGCAGCCTGTAAAAGGTGGTGACTCATTTTACGAGGGTGACACCGTACGAACTGGAACCGATGGCAAGGCTGCCTTTGAGTTCGTAGATGGTGCGCTGGTGCGAATTGGCCGCTTCTCGGCCATGACCTTTGAGAAGGTTCTGGCAAACGGAAATCCGAGCGTCACCCATACACAGGGCAAAGCGTATTTCTTTTCGCGCGGCGCTCGGCGGGAACCAGAGATCAATACTACAACCGTCAACGCCGCTATATTCGGAACAGAGCTCGTTATCGAGACGAACGAAGACTCTACTACTATTGATGTGTTGCACGGCTCTGTAAAAGCCTCCAACTCTTTTGGCGCTACAACGCTCGCCCCTGGTGAGCGCGCCGTTACGAAACGTGGATCTCCTCCAGCTAAATCTATCCTCGTAAGGCCCGCTGACTCAGTTCAATGGATGATCCGATTTCCTTTCATCCTGATTGAATCAGATATCGTATCATCTCCAGATGCGGGATGTTCCGGCGCCTGTGCCTCCGCTGTGCATGAGGTTTTTACTCAAGTTAAATCTGGAAGATCTCTGATAGATGCCTTAAATAATAGCTCAAACAAACTTAAATCAACCGATCGCGGCGCTCTATTAGAGGCTATTGCGCTGTGGAGGGTCGGAGAGATAGCGCGTGCCGCCGCTAACATTAAGGCCATGTCTCAAACTATGAGCGCCCCAGATAGCGCACTGCGCGAGCTCCTACTTGGATTTCTTGAATTACAAAACAGTAATCTTGCCGCCGCGCAGGATCACCTTAGTGCAAGCACAAAGTTAAGAGCTGACCTGATAAATGCTCAGCTGTTGCAATCATATATCTCACAGGCAAGCGGCAATCTCGACGATGCCCTCTCTATTATTAAAAGCTCGCGTCAAGAGCATCAAGATGTTCCGGAGCTCTTTGACCGTGAGGCGGAGCTGCTACTCTCATTTGACCGCTACGAGGATACAAAGGCGCTGCTTGAGAAACGGGAGCTAGCTTTTGGTACTAGCTCCATGAGTGCGGCTCTATCAGGATTTGCCGCTATCTCCCGCAAGGATTTTGCACAGGCGCAACTAGATTTTGCCACAGCTCTAAGCGAGGACCCCTCGCAAGCCTTGCCCTACTTCGGCCAAGCTCTTATCAAGGTTAACGATAGAGACTACGATAGCGCTAAAGACCTCCTCTCGCACGCGGTTCAGTTAGAACCGAGCACAGCCATCTATCGTTCCTATCTAGGAAAGCTTTTCTTTGAGAATGCGCAGTCGGAGCACTCAAGGCAGGAGTTCGATGCTGCAATCGCCCTCGACCCCAACGATCCAACGCCGCACCTCTATCGCTCCTTCGTTGATGTAGCTCAAAACGATCCGATTAAGGGGCTTGCTGATGTAGAGCAATCGATTCAACTTAACGATGGTCGCGCCGTATACCGATCATCTCTACTACTAGATCGAGATCTAGCGGTACGTAGCGCTGGTCTTTCGCGGGTCTTTACAGAGCTTGGATTCTCTGAAGCTGCGCGTATAGAGGCCATAAAGTCCATCACTACCGACTACGGAAACTATTCAGCGCACCGACTCCTCTCAGAGTCCTACGATTCGATCCTCGATGTTGAAGCACGCCAGAGCGAGCAACGCGTCGCTGACCTTATGGCCCCGTTGAGTTTTAACCTCTTTAATAGCCTCGGTGAGGCCGCTGCTCTTGGAGACTACAACGCCCTTTTCGACAAAAAAGAGACCCGTGAGGCCTTTAGCACGACCTGGAATAGTAATCAGGACCAGATCGGCGGCGAGCTACTCGCTGTTGGAAAGGGAGATTCCCTTGGCTATCTCTTTAGCTACCAACCCTTCTATAGAAATGGCTCTAACCACGGCGCCTTCGCCAGCCAAAATCGTCTGCGCGGAGCTCTACAATATGAACTAACACCCGATGATCGTCTGATCCTAGATGGCAGCTTCAAGCTATTCAGGCAGGAGGGTCAAACCGATGCCGACTACTCTGAAGATGTTCATGTTGGAGTTGTAAGAGCAGGGTATAACCACCGCATCTCCTCTAACACCCGCTTCCTGATGCAGGGCGAGTTCGCTCGTGATAGTGAGAATACCGCACAACAAACTCCTCGCCCGGGGATCGTGCAGGAGAGCTTCCCAGATGGAACAACGTACGATGCCGATCTTGTATCGCAAGAATCAGCTCGACAACGGGTACAGCGCAATAGTCTAGCAACTCAACTTCTCTATACTTCAACTTACCTCGATTCAGTTTCAGGAGTTGAGGGACTTTATGCCGATACAAGCCGGCGCGAAACCTCACCCGCATACGGCTTTTACTCGCTCTGCCAAGACAATTCTGGTGAGCTGTGTGGAACCGGAGCAGGTGGAAATCTGACCAGTAGCGCCTCCGGTGCGCTCCGTTCCGGGGAGGTCTATGAGTACGTATCCCTCAAGGTGCCACGCAAAGCAAATCTAACGTTAGGGCTAGCTGGCACCTCGGTTGAGCACGATTTAACCGAAGTTCCTCCGTTCTTAAGCGGCAGGGGCAAAGAAAATAGCCTCGATCCCAAGATCGGATTAGTTCTGACCCCTACAAAATGGCTAACCACCCGCACGGCATACTTCGAAACACTTCAAAAATCTGTGCTTGAGGATCTGAGCTCCCTAGACCCAACCCTTATTGGTGGGCTTAATCAACGCTTTAACGATCTAAGCGCAGCACGTAGCAGAAACCTGGCCTTCGGTCTCGACGTAAAAGATCCCAACCTTTTCTATGCTGGAGCGCAATACACCCGTCGACATATAATCGAACCTCTTGGCTATGTAACGGAAACGGCCTCCTACGATGGAGAGAACCTAGCCTCTCTCCCCCCTAGTAGTGATGGTTTTATCGATAGCTCCGCCAATTCAGATATCTTTAGAGGATATCTGTACTCAGTCCTATCGCCCAGGGCGGTGCTAACAGCAGACACCCTTATGAATTGGTACGATCTAAATGAGTTCGGCTCTACGGATGGCATAAATACTAGGCGTTTTCGCTTCGGTTATCGCCGATTCTTTGGCAAGCACCTCTCCCTTTCAACACAGGGAACATTCCGAGATCAGAACACTACGACGAGCGCTGATACTACGAGGAGCTATGATAATGGTGGTTTCTGGCTCTTTGATACGGCTCTATCATACAGGCTTTCTGAACAACGCGGGCGTATGTTCTTTCGAATAGATAATATCCTTGATCGACAGTTCGAGTACGACCAGAGCGTTGGTCTTGAGCCTGCGGTACTAAAGGGCCGCTCGTTTATTCTTGGAATCTCTTACAACTTCTTCTAAATTCCGGTTCCTCACCGATAAGTGTGGGTGGGAAGCTAATGGATGATGGCATAACTATGCGCGGCAGATGAAAGAAAAGCCGGTCGAAGAATGTAAGATAATGGATGCTGAATCCCTGCGCTGGAACGTGAACCGCTTCCCGTTACCTGCTCCCGCTCCGGTAGCGGAAACTTATTTAGAAAAAAACCGATTAATAGAAGATATGTTTTGTCATGAAAAGCTCGGAGTCTATCAAAAGTCGGTTGAATTCCTGAAAGAGGTTATTAGTGTTATTCGCCTCCTCCCGAACGGAAATAGCGATATTGTCAACCAGTTGCGTCGCACCGCCTCTTCCTTTTGGCGGCCATGCTTTCAAAGCTGGTTTTTAAGGGTTAACCGGTATCGGAGCGGGAGCAGGTAACGGGAAGCGGTTCACGTTCCCGCGCAGGGGTTTTCCATCTAATGTACCAACACTTATCGGTGAGGAACCCTAAATTCCGGTTCCTCACCAATTGCTGAGGAACCTAAATTCCTAGAGTAGCCCCTCTAGCACTTCTCGATATATCTCCCCCTCAGCTATCCGTGTTACCGGTCCGGTCATCCTAATAGCAAAGCCCTCACCTATCTCTATCGTCAGCTCGCCCCCGGGCATACGAACCGTTACGATCTCATCAACAAGTCCTAACTTGTGAGCAACGGCTGCAGCGGCCGAGCTACTACTGCCGGAGGCTAGGGTATATCCGGCCCCACGCTCCCAGATCTCAATCTGGATCAAGGAGCGTGAAATTACACGCATAAATTGCACGTTTGTGCGGTTAGGAAATATTTCGTTATTTTCAAGCAGTGGCCCATAAAGCTCTGCAATCTGACGCGTGACCTCACACTCAGTGACAACACAGTGCGGATTTCCGATCGTAGCCGCAGAGAAGGTAAACTCCCTGCCCCCGACCTCTATCTTTTCCATCAATACATTACGGGGTACCCCTCTTACCGGTATTACTGCGCTGGAGAAACTAACCTGACCCATATCAACGGTCACAAGGTAGCCACTATCCTTAACGTGACATACGACCCGCCCCCCTACTGTTTGCACATCGAAGGGGCTCTCTTGAACCAAACCACGGTCCCAAAGATATCTCGCAAAGATACGCAGACCGTTGCCACTTTTTTCAGCTTCGGAGCCATCTGGATTATAGATGCGAAGAGAAAAAGCCCCTGCAACCTGAATGGTCTCAAGCAGCAGAATTCCATCTGAACCAACTCCGAAATTACGGTCACAGATACGTTGTACGATCGGGACAGATAGGGGGAGATCCATATCAATCGCCCGCATAACGATATAATCGTTCCCAAGAGCGTGATATCTAGTAAACCTATAACTATTCAGCATAGACTGTAACTGGTCACCGTAGTTTAATGTCGCGATTCAAGCTATTGAGATTACTGCGAAGTTTCATAGGTAATTCGATTGGTCGTCCCCTGATCGGGGACGGCAGATTTTGTGACCAGTTAATGTTTTCACCCCCGATTTGCTCTGCAAATCGACCCCTGAGGGGTTGGTACAGGGCATCTACGTGTGCGACTGTCCTTAGTTTATACTGACTAGTTACTTCAGCATAGACCAACTATAATTGCATACCTAAAGAGCCTCTGCTATCGCCATGAGCGAACACAAGACAACAAGACTGGCCCAAGCCAACTATGAGCATGCTGCATGCGCTCTCTTCTCAAGTAATATCTGTCGCTCCTGCTCCCTTTTAGACCTTATAAAACGGGATAGAATTGTCTCAAAGGAGCGTAGTGTTATAGAGACCTTACAACGCTTTAACCTTGCTCCTGAGAGCGTAGCGCCAATAGTTCTCCCATCTAACCCCTGGGGTTCGCGCTCAAAGATTAAGATGAGCGTGACCGGTACATGCCAGGACCCTATTATAGGCATTATAAATTCGGATATGTCCGGAGTTGAGCTCACGCAGTGCCCACTCTCCCCCAAGCCATTTCAAGCGCTCCTTGAGACGGTGCGCAGTTGTATCACTAGCGCCGCACTGCACCCCTACCAGATTAAGGAGCGTACGGGGGAGCTTAAGGGGGTGATCGTAATGAGCAACCGCGATCACTCGCAGGGGATCCTACGTTTCGTTCTGCGCAGCTCAGAGGCGATTAGCCGTGTTCGCAAGGTCGTTTCATTCATTCAATCGTTCCATCCCTGGGTTACGGTAATCAGTTGTAATATTCAACCGATTCCTGCAGCGATACTTGAGGGGCCCGAAGAGATCCTACTTACCGAGGAACACCAGATTACGGAGCAGTATGGAGATATCCAACTTAATTTTTCCTCACAATCCTTTATGCAGGTAACCCCAGAGGTTGCTACGGCGCTCTATGCCAAAGCGATTGAGTTCGCTAGAGAGGGCCCCTGCAGCACCGTACTAGATCTTTTTTGTGGTGTGGGGGGATTCTCGCTCTCAATCGCTCCATATGCCATGACGACAACCGGAGTAGAGCTATCAAGCATGGCAGTTGAAAGTGCCGCCCTTTCAGCGGCACGTCTGGGGGCCGTTAATAGTACCTTTATCGCAGAGGATGTAGATAGCTACATGCGCCAGCAGATCACAGCAGTACCTGAGCTTCTCGTCGTAAATCCTCCCCGTAGGGGTTTATCTAGCTATCTGGTGGGGCGCATCAATGAGCTACGCCCCAATAGAATTATCTACTCAAGCTGCAACCCTGAAACATTTGCGCGTGACGTAGCAGCGCTGACGCAGAGCTACTCGCTCAAAAAAATAGCGCTCTTTGATATGTTTCCACTAACTAAACACTGCGAGGTGCTAGGGTTAATCGCGCTGCGATAGATATCGGCTACTCCCACTCTGTATGGTATGAGCCAGCTGAGTCTTTACGCTCATAGGTATGTGCACCGAAGAAGTCACGCTGGGCCTGGGTAAGGTTCTGCGGAAGATCGGCTGTACGGAAGCTATCAAAGTATCCGAGCGAAGCTGCAAAACCAAGCACAGGAACCCCACGGCTCACCGCTGCACCGACAACCTTACGAAGATTCGGTACGCACCTTGCAACCTCCTTCTTCATAAAGGAATCGATCAGCATGTTACTTGGCGCCGGCTGTGCGGCAAAGGCTCTACGAATCTCATCAAGGAATCTAGCCCTAATAATGCAACCACCCTTCCATAATGCTGCGATCTCACTGAGTTTTAGCTCCCAGTTCCACTGCGTTGAAGCGGCTGCAATAAGCGCCATTCCCTGCGCATACGACATAATTTTTGAAGCGTAAAGCGCATCATGCACAGCCTGGATAAACTCCGCGCGGCCTTCGGTAAGATCCTGCACTACCGGCCCTGAAAACTCCTTAGAAGCCGCGCCACGTTGCTCTTTAATGCTGCTCAAGGTGCGTGCATCAACCGCCGCAGAGATAGTAGGTATAGAGACCCCAAGGTCCAGCGCAACTTGCGCCGTCCACGTACCGGTTCCCTTCTGTCCAGCTTTATCAAGGATCTTATCAACCAAGAACCCACTTCCGTTAGGATCGCGCTTATTAAAGATCTTGGCTGTAATCTCAATCAGGTATGAGGAGAGCACTCCGGAGTTCCAGCTCTGGAATATCTCGCCTAGCTCCTCAGACTTGCAGCCAACGACGTTGCGCAGGATATCGTAGGCCTCAGCAATAAGCTGCATATCGCCATACTCTATGCCGTTGTGCACCATTTTAACGAAATGACCCGCCCCATCCGGCCCAACGTAGCTAGTACATGGGCCATCAGCTTGCGCTGCGATCTTCTCAAGCAAAGGTGCGACGATCTTCCAAGCTTCCTTTGGGCCACCTGGCATAAGGCTTGGCCCCTTGAGCGCCCCCTCCTCTCCTCCAGAGATACCGATACCGAGAAAGTTCAAACCCATCGCGGTAAGTTTCTCCTCGCGCCTGATGGTGTCCTTAAAAAATGCGTTGCCACCATCGATGATAATATCACCCTTATCGAGCATGGGAGCGAGTTGGTCTATGATGGCATCTACCGGAGCTCCGGCTTTAATCATAATAAAGATCTGGCGCGGAGATTCCATGCTCTTTACGAAGTCCCCCATAGAATATGAGGCAACAAAACCTGCGGGTTGGCCATCTCGAACTGCAAAGCGTGCCATAAACTCTTTGGTAACATCAGCACTACGGTTGTATACGGCAACCGAGGTGCCCCGGCTCTCAATGTTACGGGCAAGATTTGAACCCATTACGGCCAAACCGATCATTCCAACGCTAGGTTTTGACATAAAGCTCCTCCTTTCCTACACCCGGCAATAAGATTACTGGCGTGTACACAACTCTTAAAACAACAGTCCTAACAGGACACCCAACGATAGGACAGAAAGCTATTCAGATCCACTATCTAAGGTTTGAATAAACGAGCAGAAAGGTCGTGGACCCCAACCTCTAAGCCCTCCCGTTCGACCTGGTATAGGGTGCCGTGAACCAACTCTACAACTGATAGTTTATTACCGTAAACCAACCCCGTATCTATCCCTATCTTAAAGGGTAAATGGAGAAGTACGTCCTCAAATGGGGTATGTCCAAACACCACAGTTTTACCGAGCCTGTGCTCGGCGTGGATAAAATCGGCCCGAATCCACATCAGGTCGCGCAAGTCTTGCTCCTCAAGAGGTCTATCTGGGCTAACTCCGGCATGTACGAAAACAAATTCAGCTAAACAAACCGCAACATCAAGCTTCTTAAGGAACTCAAGGTGCTCTACCGGCAACCTTTCTAATAGCTCCGACTGCGGCAAGGCTGGATCTAATCCGTAACTTTTAAAGAACTCATCCCCCCCATTGGAGAGATACACATCACCGCACCGCCCACCAAGCCCCAGGAAATCGAGCAGCATGTCCTCATGATTGCCCTTTATAAATACCGTCCTTGGCCATTCTGATTGCAGCGATAGTAGGTACTCTATGACCTGTCGCGACTCCTTGCCGCGATCAATATAGTCCCCGATAAAAACAAAAAGGTCCTCAGAACAGGCGCCCTGCTCCTCCTTTAAGAACGTGATAATAAGATTAAGCTCATCTAGGCAACCATGCAGATCACCAATAGCGAAGATGCGTTTCGGTCGATCTGTAATAACTCGCATCTGCCCTCAAGGCCTCTCTATTGCGCTATTTATCATCGCCTAGCTTTAAGACTGCAAGGAACGCCTCCTGAGGAATCGAAACCCTACCAACCTGCTTCATCCTCTTCTTTCCCGCCTTCTGTTTCTCAAGCAACTTACGTTTGCGTGAGATATCCCCTCCATAGCACTTCGCAGTTACATTCTTACTCAGCGCCTTAACGGTACTTCGGGCTATAATCTTTGCGCCAATAGCGGCTTGTATAGCGACCTCAAACATCTGTCGATCAATGATATCTTTAAGCTTCTCAGTCAGCTCCTTGCCTCGATTAAAGGCCTTATCACGGTGCACAATAATACTGAGCGCATCCACTGGCTCTGAGTTTAGCTTAATGTCTAGCTTAACCAGGTCGGACTCTATATAGCCAAAGATCTCGTAATCAAATGAGGCATAGCCCTTCGTCATCGATTTAAGCCTATCGTGAAAATCAAGGACGATCTCGTTTAAGGGAAGATGATATACGATAACGGCCCGTTCGGTCCCATGAAAGGCTATATTCTGCTGGACTCCACGCCGATCTTCACACAACTTTAGAACATTTCCAACAAACTCTTTCGGTGCGTGAATAGTTGCTAAAACTATCGGCTCCTCAATTCGCCGGATCTCTGACACCTCCGGCATCTTAGATGGATTATCAACCTGCAATACCGTGCCGTTATTTAAGATCATCTTGTAAACAACGGAGGGTGCAGTAGTGATAAGGCTAAGTTGGAATTCGCGCTCAAGTCGCTCCTGTACTATCTCCATATGGAGCAGCCCAAGGTAGCCACAACGATAGCCAAATCCAAGCGCTATCGATGACTCCGCCTCATAGGTAAAAGAACTATCGTTAAGGCTTAACTTATCGAGCGCTTTCTTCAAATTTTCGTAGTCATCCGCATCTACCGGAAATAGTCCGCCGAACACCATCGGACGAACCTCCTTAAATCCAGGCAGCGGATCCTTGCCAGAATCTTGGGCATGCATGACCGTATCTCCGATACGCACATCACGCAGGTTCTTGATGGTTGCCGAGAAGTATCCAACCTCGCCACTCGCAAGCTCTGCGACCTCTTCAGGGTGTGGTGTGAATACACCCAATTTATAAACCTCGTACGCCACATCGGTTGAAAAGAACTTGATCTTATCCCCCTGTTTTATGCAGCCATCAATAACACGCACCTGCGCCACGACCCCAACGTAGGGGTCGAACCACGAATCATAGACCAGTGCTCGTAGCGACGCCTGTGGAGAACCGCGCTTGGGTGGGGATACCCGCTCTACTATGGCCTCAAGCAGCTCCTTAATGCCGATACCAGCCTTGGCGCTAACCTCAAGAGCATTGGATGTATCGAGGCCAATTACAGACTCCACCTCCTCTTTAACTCGCTCTGGATCGGCGTTCGGAAGATCGATCTTGTTAATCACCGGAATAATGTCCAGATCATTTTCTATCGCAAGATAAACGTTCGCTAAGGTCTGGGCCTCTACGCCCTGCGAGGCATCCACTACCAGCAAAGCACCCTCACAAGCTGCGAGACTACGTGAGACCTCATAATTAAAATCAACGTGACCTGGAGTGTCGATCAGGTTTAGTTGATACACCTCGCCGTCCTTAGCTTTATACGAAAGCCTGACTGTCTGCGCCTTAATGGTAATACCACGCTCACGCTCAAGGTCTAGCTTATCGAGGAATTGCGCCTGCATCTCACGAGCTTCAAGCGCACCAGTCACCTCTAGGATGCGATCAGCCAGGGTCGATTTCCCGTGGTCGATATGCGCAATAATACTGAAATTTCGAATCTTATCTCTGCTTGTCACAACATCACATCTTTAATCAACAGTCTCGCCACGACGCAATCTTTCGTCGAAATCAGCGATCGTCTTCTTGAGTCCAGTTTCTAGGTCAACCTTTGGAGTCCATCCCAGCTCACTCTTTGCAAACGAGATATCTGGTTGGCGACGTGTCGGATCATCCTTCGGCAGCGGACGCTGCACGATCTTTGAACTTGAGCTGGTAAGGGCGATAACCTTCTTGGCCAAATCAACTATAGTCATCTCATTCGGATTACCGAGGTTCACAGGACCGCTAAAACCATCCCGGTTCATAGTCGCAACGATGCCAGACACAAGGTCATCAACGTAACAGAAGGATCGGGTCTGTAGTCCCTCTCCGTACACCGTAATATCATCCCCCTTGAGCGCCTGTAGGATAAAATTGGAAACAACTCGCCCATCGTTAAATAACATGCGGGGGCCAAAGGTGTTAAATATGCGCACGATGCGTGTATCGACTCCACCCTGCTCCCGGTAGTTAATGGTGAGGGTCTCCGCAACACGCTTGCCTTCATCATAACAGCTGCGGGGCCCGATCGGGTTGACATTGCCCCAATACGACTCCACCTGTGGGTGCTCTAGCGGATCTCCGTAGATCTCGGAGGTCGATGCCAGAAGGAACCGGGCGTGTGTGCGCTTCGCAACACCAAGCATATTGATGGTACCAATCACGTTGGTCTTGATAGTTTTAATTGGATTGTACTGGTAATGCACTGGGGAGGCCGGGCATGCCAGGTGGTACAACTGATCACACTCGATCAGAACAGGCTCGGTTACATCGTGACGCATAAATTCGAAATTTGCGTGATCTCGCAGGTGCGTCATATTACGCTTAGTGCCGGTAAATAGGTTATCAATAGCAATAACCTCGTGGCCCTGCGCCAGGAGAACATCACTAAGGTGCGACCCTATAAACCCCGCTCCTCCGGTAATAACTATACGCGCCATACCCGTCTCCTCTTCATTATATAAAACAAGCTGCCCTACCAAAATGCGACTATTCTTGAGTCACACTCGGTCGTCCTACGCTGTAATAAGTAAATCCGTACGAACGCATATCTGCGATGTCGTAGATATTTCGCCCGTCAAACACAACTGGCTTCACCAACTCTTGCTTAATGCGTTTAAAGTTCGGCTGACGAAATGCGTTCCATTCCGTGCACACTATTAGCGCATCTGCGCCCTTAAGCGCCTCGTAGTTATCCCTAACGCACTCTAGATTGCTGTGCGCCCCAAATTTCTCTTTGAATGTGTCGTTCGCTTCGGGGTCATAGACACGCACACGCGCTCCACGCTTAACGAGCTCGCTGCAGATCGTAAGGGCCGGCGCCTCACGCACATCGTCGGTCTTAGGCTTAAAGGCGAGCCCCCAGACTGCAAAGGTTTTACCGGCTAGATCCTCACTGCGGTAGTGCTCTATGATCTTACGAACCATCAGCATCTTCTGGCTCTTATTTACGTCCTCAACCGAGCGCGCAATTTTCAGATCAATACCGTGATCCTTGCCGGTTTTAATCAGGGCCTGCACATCCTTAGGAAAGCAGGATCCTCCATATCCAATACCCGGGAAGATAAAGCTCATGCCGATGCGAGAATCGGTTCCGATACCAACTCTAACCTTATTTATATCGGCCCCGGCCCCTTCACACAGGTTCGCAATCTCGTTCATAAACGAGACACGGAGTGCAAGCATCGTATTGGCTGCATACTTGGTCATCTCAGCCGAACGAATATCCATTATAAGGATCGGATTATTGGTGCGAACAAATGGGCGATAGAGCTCACGCATTACGTTTGCTGCGTGCTCACTAGCCACTCCAACAACTACCCGATCAGGCCGCATAAAATCGTCGATAGCTGCCCCCTCTTTGAGAAACTCAGGGTTGCTCACAACATCGACCGGATACTTAGCAACCTTCTCGATTGCGGCCTTAACTAGATCCGCAGTTCCAACCGGGACCGTAGATTTATCAACGACCACCTTCGGCGCATTCATGCTTTCGCCGATGCCACTGGCTACCGCGAGCACATGCGTAAGATCAGCTGAGCCATCCTCATCCTGAGGAGTTCCAACGGCGATAAAGATAACATCTGAAACCTGCACTGCATCGTGCAGTGAGTTTGTAAATGTAAGGCGCCCAGATTTAGCGTTACTCCTGACGAGGTCCTCAAGGCCTGGCTCGAATATAGGCACCTCTCCGTTTTGTAGCGCAGTAACCTTTTTGGAGTTAACATCGACGCATACAACTTCGTTGCCCATCTCTGCGAAACACGCTCCAGCAACTAAGCCTACGTAACCCGTTCCTACCACCGCTATGTTCATGTGATTATCTCCACAACGTTCATTTTGAGCAGAGGCCTCTCCTCAAACTAAGTCTGCGACATGCTTAAAACAGTCGCACCCCATTAACTACAGGCATCAAATCGGCAATTATGGGCTGCCCGGCAACGACCACCAGACTAACACCTTCAATCCAAACTACAGTTGGATCATAGCCGAACTGCCTAAGGAGATCAAAGGGTTGCGACGCCTGCTTGCTGCCTATCTATCCTTAAAGGGGGTTGCGCATAAACCCCTATATGTTACTCACACGACTTATGAAAAAAACGATCACATCTCTTAAGGGCACCTACGCAGCGGGCATCGCTGCTGGAATCAAAACAAACGGCAAGAGGGACCTGGCCTACATATTTGTCCCAAATGCCTACGGAAGCGCGTGTGTATTCACGCAAAGCGCCTTTATAGCCCCTCCATTAATCGTCACAAAGCAGGCGCTTGCCCGTGGAACCGTAAAGGCGCTAGTCGTAAACTCAGGCAATGCGAACGCTGCCACCGGCAAGTCCGGACTGAAAAATGCTCGGGAAACCGCTGCCATAGCCGCCAAACTGCTGGGCCTAAAGGCCCACGAGGTAGCCGTATCATCGACCGGCATTATAGGAAGGCCCCTTCCAATGGATACTCTTCGCGCTGGGCTCAATACCCTCCTCTCTAATCCCCTGCAGCGGGATGGTGATGCAGCAGCTAAAGCCATCTTGACTACGGATCTCACTCAAAAGGAGGTCTTTGCAAGCGGACTAGTTGCGGGCAAGCGCATCACCATAGCTGGATTTGCAAAGGGCTCGGGCATGATCGCCCCTAATATGGCTACCATGCTGGGATTCCTCGTTACTGACGCAAAGATCGACAGCGCAACGCTTAAGGCCCTTCTCAAGCTGGCGGTTGATGACTCCTTTAATATGACCTCGGTCGATACCGACACCTCCACCAACGACATGGTCATGGTGTTCTCGACCGGAGAAACCGGTAAAAAGATCTCATCTACTGCTGCTAAGAAGAGCTTCCTAGCACTACTTACAAAGGCCTGTCAGCATCTGGCTAAATTGATCGCAGCCGATGGAGAGGGCGCAACCAAACTAATAGAGGTGCAGGTTGTTGGGGCTCGCAATCAAAAAGATGCGCGGCTGATAGCTAAGAATATCGCTAACTCCCCCCTTGTAAAAACGGCGGTCCACGGCGCTGATCCGAACTGGGGGCGGGTGTTGGCGGCTGCAGGAAAGGATCCTACCCTCAAGGTCGATCCCCGTAAGGTAGATCTTACCTTCGCAGGTGCTCCAATTATGCGGGGCGGAGAGTTGGTGCCGCACGATCGCAAAAAAATTAGAAAGCTTATGTCAGCTCGCGAGATCCCTATTCGGCTAGACCTCAATTTAGGCAAGGCCTCAGCAACCGCATGGGGATGCGATCTAACACATGGCTATGTTGATATTAACGTGAGCTACAATTAGCTCCTGGTGGTCACCACTTTCTCTGAGCACGCATATCGTTTGACGTCTGGGTTAGCTCACCCAGACGCTTGCGCTTGCGCTCACCATCAAGGCGCTCGAAGTCCTCCTTCTTAAGACTGAACAGAGTAAGGACAGGGTTGTGGAATCCATAGGTGCCGGCGGGGGCCGCGTACTGAGCTACAACCGGCACACTATCAAAGACATCCTTGATACGTTGCCGAAGAACTGGATTGGACTCCGGCTGATTAAAATAACGTGCATAAAAGAGGCTTGAAAGCACCATGTAGTCAGCTCCGGAGTCGCGCAATAGCTTAGGATCAATCTCCGATATGATACGGGCCCTTGGAATATGCTCAACCGCAAAGTGGTCGCCATCAAGGCGCGGACAGTAAGGCTTCCAGTCCATAAGAACCTTTGTGCCCGCCGGCAGATTATCTCGCATCCAGAGTGCAAGCTGATCGCGGGTATCACTTCCAACATCGTTGGCTAGCGCAACCGTGCGGTATAACGGCGCGGCAAGCAGAGCTGTTGCAAACAAGGCAACTCCGTATTTTGGTGATATAGTTCTACCGAGTGCGCGAATAACCTGCGCGAGTGCTATAGCAAGAAATGGCAAGCAGGGCATAATGTAACGCTCAGGCTGCGGGGCGGGTTTAGCCTTAACGAACTCCGCTGGTAGATAGAAGAGTAGGACCAGGCCAACTAGCAAGAGATCCTCGATACGTCTCCTCCTGAGCAGGTATCCGAGACCAATAACAGAACCAACAGCGAGTATGGGGGTCATGCCTACCCAGATACTGCGCGAGAAGTGGTACATCCATAACTGAGACCACGCATCGATAGAATTTGTATGTCCGGTCTGCATATGCCGTGATTCAACGCCGAAGTCCTTAATGAATTTGGCGTAATCCAACAGTGCGAATGGAGTTGTGCAGAGAAACCCTATTGGGGCTATCGCCAGCGCAGCAAGCGCCCATGGAACCCACTTCCAGTCAGGCTTCCAATCTCTAGAGGCGATCCACGGCGCAGAGGCCGGAACAACAGCCAGCAAGATGCCCGAATACTTCGTTCCCGCAGTAAAGCCCGCAAGCAAGCCCGCTAGCACGAGCATCCACCTTCTCTTTGATTGGACAGCTATTAGAGTAGTCACAACACAGGAAAGTACCAGAAAGGTTAAAAGCGCGTCCTCTTTTAGGTAGCGACTACAGGTCACATGCAGCGGGAGAATCGCTAAAAGTCCGGCAGCTAAAAGCCCCACGTTGCGAGAAATAAGCCGCCGCCCTACCTCATACGTCAGCGCTATAGAGAGGGTGCCTGCAATGGCGCTGACGAACCTTCCGGCCAGAAATGCGGTCTCTCTAAAGCTTCCCTCAACCCCGATCGCCTGCAACACGCAGTTCATCATGTATGTGGTATAGAGGAGTAGCGAAGGATGGAGGAAGTACTGCGGGTTCCATGAGTTCTGCTCAACCATCCGCATGATAGCATTAACCTTTGGAACCTCATCGGGATGAAAGTTAGCAGGCAATCCAAAATCGATGCTATAGAATCGCAGAAAAGCTCCAAATACAACTATGGCATATAGCCAGATCTTTGAGGCTGATCTTTGCACCTGATCTTGACGAGAGGTCACTGGCAGTAGCGCCGTACCAGCCAGCAACGCCGCAAAAACGATCCACAACGGCTCAAATTTATGCGCCTGAACGTCTGACAATTTAACGATTACAGTCGTCGTAGCTAGAACCCCCAAAACGGCTAGCGTTGACAACCTTCGATCTCGCCCTACGGCACACAGCGCAAGTATTACTAGCAATCCTACCGCCGAAAATATCTTAAGGAACTGCGGGAACGAAACGATCGCAAATCTAAACGGAGAGCTGATCGCAACATTTAGCAGTTGCGCCCCTACCATTCTACTACTGCGACCCTCCAGCAGGCTAAACGAGTTAAGCGCTGTCATCTTTACAACCAGGGGCGAACACCCCGTAGGAATTGAAAAGTAATTTGGAGTGGCATCTTTAATTGTAAGTTCAGAGATCGGACCGTTACACAGGGAAACCGCTACACGTGGAGCCTCATTTGGAATCAACCACAACGGATTGAAAGTTAGCTTTAGCTTATTAGCAACAGTAGAGAAGCCCTCAATAGTTAGAGTTGATTGATCCTTTAGCCAGCCATCAACGTAAAGACCTCTATCGACAAGATCTACCGCCTGTTGCCCATTCCATGCGCTGGTTTGCAGCTTAGAAGCTACGAACATCGCTACGATAACGGTACAGATTGAAAGAAGAGCGCCCCTAAGAAACGTTGAACCTATCATAATTACCTATACTTATCCGGCAACCTTGTTATTTCCATGCGCCGGCACCGCTGCGATCGCGCCGCTATCAGGAACGATTGGTGAGAGCTGCAGTTGTCGCAAGGCCTTGATGCCTTGCGCTAGTGGAGCTATCCAGCCCCTCTCCTGCAAATAGTTCTTGAGGGCCTGAACATCTATCACAACTGACTGGTCATCCTTAAATGGCATGAAGGGGTAGTGCTCGGTATCTACGCTCTTTGGAAGCTGCGCATATGCGTACTGATCAACTGGCCGAGAACCAAGATCCTTCATTAGGGTATCAAGTGGCGGAAAAAACTTAATCTTCGGCAACGTTTCTGCGCGGAAGTCCTCCCGCCTAAAGACAAAATATGTAATCCCCTCCGGCTCTAGGATGGTCACGAGCTCCTCAAGCGAGCTGGCGTAGTGCGCACGCAACGAGATCTCGTTTCTACGGCGCACCTCTGCGGCGTATCGCGCGTAGAACGGGTGCGCCGTCTCTGTCGTCATATATCCGCGACGAGCTCCGAAGAGAAAAACGCCGTCGATATGAGTTGGATGACCAGCAACCACAGCTTCAAGTGGCGTATTTTGCTTAATCCACTCAAAGACCATACCCTTTTTGTTAGAGGGATAGTTAAAGTTTGCTGCCCCTCGCAATCCCCAGTTAGAGCCGATAAAAACGACCGTCGTAACAACTGCGAGTGCCATGAAACTGCCCCAGCTGTAGCGCAGACGGCTATCGCGCAAAGATCCATCCAAGCTTGCGGTATCATCACTTCCTCGGTGGAATGCCTTCCAACATCCTATACAGAAAGCCGCTATAAAGAAGAGTGCAAGGGGAATCTGTAGGTGCCGGTTGGGCACATACAACCTGAATGCTAAGAGACGAGAGAGTAAATATACAACAACCGCTGCGATACCGTAGGTAACTAGCTCCGCAGGAACGGTAGTTCGACGACGCACTAATCCAACACAGGCCAAAAGAGCTAATCCACCAAAGACGAGAAGCGGCATATTGCTACGAATCGAGGCAGGCGGATTGTAGAAGCGTCCTATAAAGGCCTCAAGACCAACTACCCTGAGCTCCTCCGCTGCCGGATTAAGCGGAACAAATGGAAACCGCCCCCGTGGACGGGAGAACTCCGGCATCTGTGTGGCCTGCTCAAACGACACCATCTGACCGATATGAGCCGGTCTATGAACAACTATGAGCGTTATGATCGCAAAGAGTGGGGAGATACAAATATATGAGATTAATTTCTTCCACGCGCTGGTGCGAACCGATCCCCGACCAGATACTACGCGCCAAATCAAAAGCAATCCGTAAGCACAGGCTACCACTAAGGTTGCCGGGGGATTAAGCATACAGCCAGCGAGCAGCGTCCCCAGAATGGCGATGTGATTTCCCTTCAAAACAAAGTAAAGAAAGGCCGTTAAAATTACCGCAGCCCAACCACGCGGCAAGCCTGCGGTCAGTCGTTGCATCAGATTACGATCATGTAATAACCAGGTGACTCCAAGTAAGGCGGGTACGGTGCTGCTGGCTGCTC
Source organism: Pseudomonadota bacterium (assembly GCA_026390555.1). Taxonomy (NCBI): domain Bacteria; kingdom Pseudomonadati; phylum Pseudomonadota; species Pseudomonadota bacterium. The sequence continues at coordinate 45,675 of JAPLFS010000066.1, read as the reverse complement.
GAATCGCCGCAAAGAAGAATCCAACCGTCAACACCACCTGAATTAACATAACCCAGTGAGACATCATGATCGGATCGCCGGTCAGCATCGTTATACCGTAACTGATCCAGTAATGCAGAGGCGCCAGGTAGCCCTTCATAACATCGGTAACGATATCTCCGGCGAAGAGTCCGGGGTGAGCTACCTCATGAAATGGATAGACCTGTTGCAAGGCATCATCTGTAGTCCAGTGTGGGTGAAACCAAAATTGACCTATGCTTTTATAGAATAAGTATGCATAGCCTACGGAGATAATCGCTGTAACAAGACTGATAAGTGTAACCTCTCTACGCCACCAGGATGAAGGCGCTACGGGTTGGGCAACGATCTGTACCGTTTCTGGCACTACCGGCTCAGATGTTACCGGCAGAGCTTCTTTCTTTACAGCAAGCTGAGACATCACTTCTCACTAAAATAAATAGGTTTTCGGGCGAACCTCCCTGTAGGCTGCACATACCATCAAGACCAAGACTTTATTAAAGGACTGGTCTAGGCAAAAGATTATAACTATCTGCCGGCCCTCCAGAAGATACAGGCCTAGGGGTGGCTAAGTCAAAAAACAGGACACTCCTTTATTTACCAGGCAAGCTTATCAGGGGCTTAGATAATCAGCTACTGACTACAATTCAATAGTGTCCAATTTTAACGACTGGCGCTTGGTAGTTAAACCCTCTATAGATCTAGGGTAGTTAGCGCTAACCCCACATGAACACTATACATATGAACACTATACATATGAAAACTATGAAACCATCTAGCTTATTAGCCCTCTGCGTTGCCTCCATGCTCGCTCTTACTCTTAGCAGTTGTGGTGGAGGTGGTGGTAGCGATGACTCCTTCGTTGGCGCGGCTAGCGTCTCCATTAGCTTACAGCCATCTGAGATCGATTCGGGTGATAGAATAGAGCTCTCTGCAGAGCTTTCCAATGTTCATGAGAACGGCATCGCGCTTAAGTTTCGCTATCCGGAGGGGCTTAAATACGTTGCCTCATCTGCCTTTCTCCTAATAGAAACGAAGGAGATAGATCTTACACCGACGGTCAACCAATCCTCTACCGATAACGAGATCTACCTGGTATTCTATATCCCACAGTCATCCTTTCGTCGCGGTGGGCAGCCGTACGAAGGGGAGTCAGGCACCGTTGTTCTTCAACTGGAGGGCATCGATGCGATCTCAGATGGGCTAGTAGAGGTCGACCCAGATGTTGACGATCCAGATCAACCGAATGCAACCGAGTTCTCGGTCGATTCCCCTGAGTTCGATGCTCAAGATAAGGCCTACGTAACAGTAGTGGCTCAGTAGACTAAGCTATTGAGACACTGCTATCGAGACACTCCTCGTTGCAGCGCGGCTCAGCTTCTACTATCATTTGCTGATAGAGATGCGCACCTGCTCCAAGTTGTCGTAACAACTGGTAGTTACGTTTTTAATAAGTGAGACCATAGCGTGGGACAACACCGTAAGATCCTTCTAGAGCACATCGATCAACCTGATCAACACACCATAACAGGCTACGAGTCTCGTGGTGGCTATACAGCTATTCGCAAGGCCTTGGCCACCGACCCGTTAGTAGTAATAGATGAGGTCAAGAGATCTGGTTTGCGGGGTCGTGGCGGTGCAGGGTTTCCTGCTGGACAGAAATGGAGCTTTGTTCCGCGCAATACGGGCAAACCTACCTACATCATTTGCAACGCGGATGAGAGCGAGCCCGGCACCTTTAAAGATAGGCTCCTACTGGAGCGTCTACCACACTCGGTGATCGAGGGTATGATGATAGCCGCCTGGTCCGTTCAGAGCCATTGGATGTGCGTCTATATAAGGGGCGAGTACGCATTCCCATACACAAGGCTAAAACAAGCGGTCGATGAGTGTTATGCCAAGGGTTACCTTGGAGATAATATCTTCGGAACTGGGTACTCTTTACACCTAGTCGTGCACCGCGGTGCTGGAGCTTATATCTGTGGCGAGGAGACCGGACTAATAGAATCGCTGGAGGGTAAAAAAGGGCAGCCTCGCCTAAAGCCCCCATTCTTTCCGGCAACGATGGGGCTCTATTACTCACCAACGATCCTCAACAACGTTGAAACCTTCTGCGCGGTTCCATGGATCCTCAATAACGGGGGAGAGGCGCATGCGGCGATCGGCACAGAGAAATCAAAGGGCACTAAGCTCGTATCCGCCTCAGGACACATTAACAAACCGGGCGTATACGAAATAGAGATGGGCTATCCCTTCACGCGTTTTCTTGAAGAGGAATGTGGCGGAATGCTCAACGGCGCAAAGTTAAAGGCCGTTATCCCGGGAGGATCATCTATGCCTATATTACGTGCGGATGAGATTGAGGGCGCCACCATGGACTATGAGGGCTGGAACAAGCTCGGCACCTTTCTTGGCTCAGGTGGGGTAATCGTTATGGATGATTCAGTCGATATGGCTGATGCTATTCTGAACCTAGCCCATTTCTATGCTCACGAATCGTGCGGTCAGTGCACCCCCTGCCGTGAGGGTTGCCACTGGGTTGAAAAGATCTTTCAGCGCATGGTCGATGGTAATGGCTTACCAGGAGACCTTGAGCTTCTTGAGACGATCTGCAATCAGATGGCGGGTCATACCATCTGCATGCTTGCCGATTCAATCGCTATGCCGGTGCGTAGCTTTATTAGCAAATTTAAGGATGAGTTTTATCAGTTAATCACTGCATCTATTGAGAGAGGCTTACTTGAAGGGACTTCTAATAGGCAAGCGCGCCTTAGCGCGCAGCCCGCTGAACATCAGTAACGGGGTATCTTTATGTTTATGATACATGCAGTTCGAGCGATATCTTGGCTCATCTGCTGTATATCTCTGGTATTTTGCGCACTGCCATCTCTTCTCCGAGCAGAGGCCCCGCAGCTTGCATGGGAAAAGATCGGGGACGATCTTGAACAAGCAACAGGAAAGCTTAATCAGGACTCAGTTTTTTCAGCCTCGATAGTCCTGGTTAGATCTGCCTTGCAACGCTTTAATCTACAGACGATTCGGGCCTCGGAGTACGGCTGGAAGCACGCCACAATTCGTTCTCTCTGCCGAGCTGCAGGGGCCTCAGTCTGTATAAATTCAAACTTCTTTGACGAACAGGGCAAAGCCCTTGGGGTCGTAATCAGTCGAGGGATAATTCACCAGAAGGCTCACCGCGGAGGTGGGACGTTAACCGGGATCCTCTTTGCTACCTCTAAGGGGGTCGGCATTACTCACCGCGATACCTTTTCAATCAATGGGGTTGTTGAAGCAGCACAGGCGGGGCCACGCCTGATCTCTCAGGGTCAGATAGTCCCTGGTCTTAAGGAGTCCTCATTTAGAACTAATCTCTCGGGCGTATGCCTAGATAGCAAGGGTCGAATTGTGCTGTACCGTGTTACCGCAGGGGTATTTGGCTCATCGCTTCCGCTATTGCAAAATCTGCTCTTAAGCCCTGCTGTTGAATGCCTCGATGCCTTAAACCTTGACGGGGGCGGCTCCTCTCAGCTCTATCTCGCTGGTGAGATTCCGGGGCATGCGGGCGCGGTTCGTGAGGAAAACTTTGCAGGTCGAGACGAGGTTCCAATTGCGCTTGGATTATTTCCCATTATTTCGGCCCTGCCAGCTACTGCAACTACCTCTCCTTAATAGCTTATTCAGCATCTTTGCTCGCATTTTCACGGCAAAGCCCCCTTGCGCTGCACAATCCAGATTGACACCAACCCGAGCTGCGCTGTACCGTTACTTAAAGATGCTTGTAGTAACTTTCGCAGTATAAAGTTGTAACCGGCTGTTCAGGAGCCAGAGGATGAGTGTTCACATTTTAGACAGGGAATTCACGGGTAAACAGGTGCAGGGGATCCTGCGCACGCTAACCGGTGGAAACGAGAAGATCGGTCTAGCCCTGTTGAATTACTACGCACGCACTAATCTTGTACCGACCTCCGGCAAGACCAAAAGTCGTGGCCGTCCCAGGTACTCGTATCCGGATCTAATACTTCTGTGCTGGCTCTTCCGCATGAAGCGTGAGGGTCTTCCGGTAAATCGCTTCCGTCGTGGTATCGACTACCTAAGAAAGCGTCTCCCGAAGCTTCACAAAAATCCAAGCGATATGGTTCTTCTTACAGATAGTAAGCAGCTTTTTATCAAACACCGCATTCAGGAAAAGAGCGAGATCGCCGAGGTTCTAACTGGCAATAAAGCTGGGCAGTATGTTTGGGCATACGCGATCGGGTCTCTAATCGAAGAAGTTGATAAGATTGTTAAGGAGCTCTCGCCTGAGCCGTTGCACGATGAGCTTGAGGGCAGGGTTGCCGCGTAGTCGCCGGAGCGCTAGGACAGCTTCTCTGCAGGGCGAGTGTTATAGCAAACTTGAACCACACCGATAGGATAGAGATGAGTAGGACAGATACAATTCGTCAGATCTTTCAGCTTCTGATCGAGAGAAAAGCGTGGTGGCTAGTTCCAATGGTGGTAGTGTTTCTGCTAGTAGGACTACTGCTAGTAACTACGCAGGGTTCGGCGCTATCGCCCTTTATCTACGCGTTGTTCTAATAAGATCATCGCGAAATCAGCGCATCCAATAACTAAATGTTCCCCCTACTGCCGCTGCGACGCGCCATCTTTCTTGGCGCCCCTCTTGGTAGGAATCACGCCCTTAGCCTGCTTTAACTTTCTTAGCTCTTGTGGCAACCGCCAACCACCCGGCTTGGGCTGATCCTCCAATCCAAAAAGAAGCTCATTTGAGCGCTCGTAATCCTCTAACGCCTCAATAAAGTCGCGCGTCGACCGCAGCGAATACTCTGTGACAAAGAACTTAAGGGAGCGATGAGAGTGCGCGAATGCGCGCCGTAGATCGCGATCAACGGGCACCATATTGTCCCCGTTTGCGACAAAGGCTGCGCGGAATCGGGTTGCGAGCTCCTCTACCGTTGTAAAGTTCCCCCACTCCATCAACTCGATGGCGCGGTGCGCTCTGGTTCGTTTTGATTCTCGCAGAACTATAAAACGGGCAACGAACGCTGTACGCCGCGCCCTAATTATCGCTAGCTCCAATCCTTCCTGACTGGAGAGATCAACTTCAACTACTTCTGTTTCCATGTTTACACCACATCCTGAACTACTAGAACTACTTGGTGAGGACTTCCTTGGCCTAAGAATATCTTCGACCCCTTTGGTGGAAACCTTAAACACTATCTCAAAGCCGACTTTGCCTCATACTATTCAGGTAGTTAGCCATATCATTTATTCCCATATCTGTTGGTTTTAGTGGGGCCACCCTGCCCGTGACAGTAGGGGCAAAGTTTGGTGTAATCGAACCATGTCGCTACTCCCCCAGTTTTTAGAGCAATTTAAGGCAACCAGTCTTGGAATCCTTATAGACGATACAGGAACCCCAACCCCACGTTCAGCTCTGATCGCTCCAGCATATGAGATCTCACCTAGCGTGGTTAATCGTGCCATAACGTTGAGCGCTGGACTTACCTTTGTCTCGTTATCATCTGAGCGAGCCAGCGCGTTTATGCTTCAATCGATGGCGCGACCTGCTCTCCCCTCACCCCTACCCGTTCTTCAAAATCAGGGTGGGCTTGCGCTCTACACCTCAGTTGAGGCACGACACGGGATCTCAACCGGTATCAGCGCAGCAGATAGAGCTGCAACGTTGCGGGTGCTTGGAGGCAAAGATCCTCAACCCCGTGACCTCGTGAAACCGGGGCACATCTTTCCGGTTGAAGCTCGCGAAGGCGGCGTTTTAGTTAAGAGCGCTATCGCAGAAGGGGCGCTTGATCTAGTCACAATGTCTGGCTATACCGATGCCGCTCTCTTTATGGATCTTCTTGACGCGCGCGGCGATCTGCTCCCACTTTCTGAAGTTCCGGCTCTTGCATACCGTGAGCAACTCCCCATCATAACGCTAACCGATCTGATCGAATACCGACTTAATAAGGAGCCCCTTATAACGCGCGCCGCTGAGGCGCTGCTCCCCACAACTCAGGCTGGAGAGCTGCGCGCTATCGTCTACCGTTCGCGCATACACGATGTTGAACATATCGCCCTGGTCAAGGGAGATGTTACCGAGGCTAATCCGGTTCTCGTTAGGGTGCAGGTTGAGAGCACCGTTACAGATGTTTTTGGTGGTGGCGATAGTGCTGGAGCACCCTCCTCTAGAACCTTGCTGCACCGCTCTCTAAGCGCTATTAATGAACGGGGTTGCGGTGTTTTGCTCTACCTTAGGCGTCCCTTCCTTAACGATAAAAGCGGACAGGTGCAGACCCTCTCAAATAGTGGCTCCGATCAACGTTCAGCCAATATGATGCGAGAATACGGAGTTGGTGCGCAGATCTTACGAGACCTCGGGATCTCAAAGATAGAGGTGCTCTCCTCCAGCTCGCGTTTGCTAGCAGGTTTAACAAGCTTCGGAATAACCGTAGTTTCTCAGCGTCCTGTTCCTGAGATAGATTCAGATAAAAGGTAGCCCGTATGAACGATATAACCTTCGCAGATGTAGTGCACCCCTCGGTATCATTTTCACCAGAGGATCCCGCTGAGAGATTAATCCTTAATCTGATCGATACGTGCTGGTTTCAAAGGTTACGCGACATTAGTCAAACGGCCAATACACGCCTAGTCTATATGTTCTCGGAGCATTCACGTTTCGGTCACTGTCTGGGAGTTGCATATCTAGCAAAGTTGGTTCTTGAAAAACTTGCTTCGCGCTACCCAAAAGACGTAGAGCTGTATAAAGCGGCGATCTTAGTCGCCGCTTTACTTCACGACGTTGGCCACATAGCCCCCGGCTCTCATACGGCCTTTAAGACCTGGTTTCCATGTCAACCCGATGAGCATGAAGCCCTGGGCGAGCTTGTCCTAAAGCAGGACCCTGAAATCGGAGCTCTGCTAGATTCGTTCGCTCCAGATCTGCGCTCAAAGGTCATCTCTATATTAAGCGAGTCGGAGGATGTGCCGGCCTGGTCCTGGCAGATAATCTCAGGTGGTGGTTGGAACGTTGACCGAGGTAACTGGTCAACGGTTGATAGCGTCCTGGCCGGGGTCAGCTACGGCAAGTATAATATAGCCGCCTTAGTTGATTCGATCGTTATTACAGCCGACAAGCAGCTCGCCCTGATGGAGAACCGTCTCGATGCAATGATGCACTTTATGGTCTCACGCCACGCCATGTACCGGCAGATCTATCAGCACCGTGTACTGCTGGCAGCCGATGTAATAAACCAAGCTATCGTTCAAAGGGCGCGCGATCTTGGACCGACCCTTGAGTTTGCAGATGATATCATGCAACAGGTGCTTGCCGCCAAAACAGTAGCAGAGCTGCGAGCCGATACTATCTTTCAGATGCGTGAATCGTGGTGGCGCTACCATCTCTGTCGCTGGTCTCAGGGCTCTGATGCTATACTTAAGGATCTAAGCGAGCGCCTCCTGCACCGTCGTCTCTTTAAGACCATTAGATGTACTAGCCACACCAACATGGAGGCGCTACTTGTCGAAGCACGCGCCTGCCTCGAAAAACTCGGCTTAGATTCACGCTACTATCTGCATACTATTACCACCGCCGATGTGCATTCCGGAGACACCCGCCAATCGATGTTGGTACAACTCGATGATGGCCAGGTCATTACCCTAAGTGATGCCGATCCAATGTTTCAGGCGATGGTCTCCGATGCGCGTATCTCAAAACGTGCCTGGATTGCTCTACCTAAAGAGGCCAAGGCGCTGCTCGGGCATGTACGTTAGGATTATATGAAAGATCTCCCTCAAATAACACCTTACTCGCGCAGTTACTACTTCGCCTGGTTGCTCGTTATCTACACTGTGGTGGTTGTTGCGTGGGGGGCCTGGGTGCGTATCTCTGGATCGGGTGCTGGGTGTGGTGAAGACTGGCCGCTCTGTAACGGGCAGGCCGTACCATTGAACGCTCCGATTAAAACCTGGATAGAGATTTCGCACCGCTACTCGACAGCGCTCTACGGCCTCTTGGTGCTAGCGCTAATTATCTGCTCACGCTGTATTTTTTCGCGCGGACACCCTGCACGCCTATGGTCAATATTGGTACTCGTATTTACCCTGACCGAGGCCTTGATCGGAAGACAGCTCGTTACAATGAAGCTAGTAGATGAAAGTACTGAGATTGTACGGATGCTTGTAATGCCGCTACATCTGATCAATACCTCGTTCCTTCTTTTCTGCGCCGTTATGGCAGCAGAGAGCTTTCGCTACGGCGATCGAGCTCGTCGCCCTATCAGTTCAGAGCTTAAAAAACTTGGGGTCTTAGCAATTATCGCCCTGCTACTTTTAATGACGAGTGGCGCTATCGCAGCTCTCGCCTCGCACCTCTTTCCCTCACTCTCGCTCATCTTAGGACTGAGAAAAGATCTAGCACCTACGGCACATCCTGCTCTGCGTTTAAGGATCCTGCATCCCATATTAGCGCTCTCTCTTCTGCTCGTAGTGCCATACTTTATCTCAAGCATTAAGGCCGCCGCCCCATCACAGCAAGCTCGCCTCTGGTTCAATCGCCTCGGATACACCACCTACACCGCTATTCTGATAGGAACAGCTACGTTACTCCTACTAGCGCCAGCCTGGCTTAAAATTACCCACCTCGTAATGGCTAACGTACTGGTAATCGTAGCCTCGTTGGCTCTCTTTCATACCTACCGTCCTACACCCTCATTTGGGCCCCCATTTGGGTCACAAACGCGCTAAAAACAAACATCTTTCTCTCAGATCAAACCGAGTCGTAGGCATCCCTTGATCAATCCCACCACTACGGTGTTACGGGGGTACTTATTGAGCAGAGGAAGCATCAAAATGGTATAAAAGCTAGTAACAGCGTAACGTTAGGTGACGTTTAAGCCGCAAGACACTGCCGCTCTGTTTTGCTATAGTCGCACAACTTTTTAAGCTCCCTTTTTATTCATATGGCGCGTGCGATTAAATCTGTAACATATCTTTGTCCGGAGAAACCGCGCCATTGTCGCGCGGATGAGCGACGAAACAACAACTATAGCTCTTCAAACCAAAAAAATTGCCACATGATATTGTGTGGTGCTTTTTTTGGGAGGAGCTATAGCGTATGAACCGCCACAACCCCACTACCCCCTCTGTATCTCATTCCATTAAGCGGCTGACCATCGCTACCTGGGAATCTACCCTTGGCGATCGCACCAGATTTTTTGCCTTTATCTTACTGTTTATCATCGCGTACAGCCTCGACCTGATGGTGCCCTGGGCAATCGGAGAGATCCTGCAGGCCGTCGTAACTGGTGGGTTATCTCCAGAGTCCTTAGCAACTGCGATGCGCGGCATCTGGTTATTCGTTGGTCTCAAGATGGCCTACGCCCTCTCCCATCACTACGGTAGCTACCTTAAAGGCCTGACAGCCTACACAAGCCGATTCAGGAAGCTCGAAGAGGTCTTTAGTGCCCTGATACGGTTTCCCCTTAAGTGGCATGTCTATCACCATACCGGAGAGAATCTAAGTCGCCTTAATCGTTCAGTCGGGGCGGTTGAATCGGTGATCGCAAACTATACCTGGCAGATTATCGATGGCGTTATGAAGTTCGTCGTCGTTGCGATGTTAATCTTCGTGCTTGATTTCGAGGTCGCTATCACCGTTATCTTGATGGGATTCGTTACGATAGTTGTGATGATCCTATTTAACGCCAGACTCACAAAGAATATCCGCAGAAACAACCGCTTTAACGATCGCCTAAATCGCACCAGCGTTGATTACCTCTCTAATATTATCACAGTTAAAACACTTCATCTCGAAACTCCAGCCGTTGGCTATCTGAAAGCTCAACGTGAGGAGGGTCTAAACTTAAGTCAAAAGATCTGGAAGTACCAAGAGCTAAAATGGGGCACCATTGCCATCGGCTATAGCCTCGTAATGGGGGTCTCTCTATTTATTTATCTCAATAACCAAAGAGCTCTTGGCACCACCTTCGATATCGCTACGGCCTACGTTCTCCTTAATTATCTTGACCGCATCTGGGCAGCGATCGGCTCATTTACGGGCTATTACGGAGGAATTATAGAAGCTGCGATCGCCTATGACGATGCCTCTTCAGTTATTACAGAATCTGGCGATCTCACGATCCCAGCTCGCGCCAGCACCCTGCCGAAAAACTGGTCAAGCCTGACCATGCGCGACATCTCCTTCTCATACGGTGGTGATGTTGCAAACCTGGACGGAATTTCGTTGGCGATTAGCAAAGGTGAAAAGATAGCGCTGGTTGGCCCAAGTGGTGGCGGAAAGTCTACACTACTTAAGGTCATGGCAGGCATGCTCTCGATTCAGCATGGGTTGGTAACAACTCCAGATGGAGCGATCTTCTCAATTGAGGACCTTGCTGGAGTCAGCATCCTCGTTCCGCAGGAACCTGAGATCTTCTCTGAAAGTCTATATTTTAACCTGAGTTTCGGCGAACACTTTACTACCGAGCAGCTACAAAGAGCCCTTGAGATCTGTCGCATAGACCACCTCCTGCAGAAATTACCACACGGCTGGGATAGCATCCTCGAGGAGGCCGGCTTAAACATCTCCGTCGGGGAGCGTCAGCGCCTCTCACTAGCGCGAGGAATTCTGCGCGTGCCAGGCAAGGATCTATTACTCCTTGACGAGCCTACTTCAAGCCTTGATCCCCTTACGGAAAAACAGATCTTCGCTGGGATCTTACATGAGTTTGGCAAATTAACCGTTATGATGGCGTGCCATCGCCTCTCCTTAGTGCCCCTTTTTGATAAGGTTATCTATGTACGAGATGGCCGCATCGAGGAGATCGGAACCTTTCCTGAGCTACGCGCAGCAGGTCGCGGTTTCTCGGCAGCTTGGGCTGATTATGAGCGAACGATTGTAAGTGGGGAGAGCGTTCAAAGCTGATGAATCACCCACTCACGCTAGCAACACCGACCACCTACCTTCTGAGCAGTAGTCTCTGCGAGGTGACGAATGACGCATATTGATCGCACCGTTATTCGCAGGTTCATCTCACTAGCAACTCCATTTTTTCGCTCCGAGATGCGCTGGAAGGCGACCGGCCTTGTTGCTCTGCTGCTGGGGCTCTCGCTCACCACAAACGGTATCGGCGTGATCATGAGTTATATCGGTCGTGATTTCATGACCGCGCTTCAGACCAAGAATACAGATCTATTTTACTGGAAGTTGCTGCACTATATCGGGGCCTTTATTATTACAACGCCGATCATCGTGTACTATTCATACATGGAGCAGCGGTTGGGCCTCTTGTGGCGTCGTTGGTTAAGCCACCGCTTTCTGGCGCGATACTTCTCAGAACGCGCCTACTATAAGCTTAACATACTGGGTGATATCGATAATCCTGACCAACGTATCGAGGGGGATGTGCGCTCCTTCTGCGCGCAGAGCCTTATGTTCTGCTTAATCCTTTTCAACTCAACCGTCCAAATCTTTCTCTACGTATACGTGCTCTGGTCGATCTCATGGCTACTCTTTGTTGCGGCGCTCGGCTATTCGATAGTCGGCTCTATAGTAACGTACTACCTTGGGCGACCGTTGATAGTGCTCAATTTTGCCCAACTTAAGAAAGAGGCCGACTACCGCTATAAACTAATCAATGTCAGGGATAGCGCGGAATCGATCGCCTTCTATGGTCGCGAGCCGCGTGAGTTCATACGAACCCGTCAGCGCCTCAAAGAGGCTCTTAACAACCTCCTGGAGGTCATCAAATGGAACCGGAATCTGCAGTTTTTTACCACCGGATATAACTATATCCTAATCATTCTGCCGACCGTGTTAGTTGCGCCCCTTTTCTTTAACGGGCAGATCGAATTCGGCGCGGTCATTCAAGCTGCCGCTGCTTTTGGTGTCGTCATCAATGCGCTCTCTATCGTTGTTATTCACTTCGGCAACCTAAGTGTCTTCGCCGCCGTTATTAACCGTCTAGGCTCATTCTCAGAGGCCCTCGACCAGGCCAGCGCCCCCGTATCAGTGGGAGAGCGGATTAAGATTACAACCGGCTCTGCGCTTGAGTTCAAGTCTGTTACGATCTGGACACCACGTCGTGAGCAAGCACTAGTTACTAACCTAACCTTTTCATTCTCTAGCTCTTCGTTGTTACTCTATGGTCCGAGCGGTAGTGGAAAGAGCTCCATTATGCGCGTTATCGCGGGCCTCTGGGATGCCGGCAGGGGGCAGGTCATTCGTCCAGACCTACGCGATGCTCTCTTTCTGCCACAACGCCCATACATGGTGCTTGGATCTCTACGCTCCCAACTTACATACGGCCTTAGAAGACGATCCGTTCTAGATAAAGATCTGATCGCCGTACTCAAGAAGGTTCGGCTCGGAGAGATGTTCGATCGTGTCGGTGGCCTCGATGCCACCCTTGATTGGCCAAACGTACTTGGAACTGGGGAGCAACAACGTCTAGCATTCGCACGGATGTTACTTGTCAAGCCACGCATCGTTTTTCTAGACGAAGCTACTACGGCGATGGATCGTGAGATCGAAGAGGAGCTATATAGCCTTCTGCCAAGCGTAGTTGAACGCTACGTCAGCACCGGTAGCCCAACAGATCTTAAGGGGTGCCATGAACATATACTCGAATTGCATGGGGATGGAACATGGCGTTACGAATAATCTCCCTACTACTCTCTATCATATCGGCCCTGAGCGTTGCTCCATCCTATGCTGCAAGTGGGATTGAAGAGATTATCTTCCAGGATTGCGAGGCTGCTAAGGATAAGTTCTCTAAACTATCTCAGGATGAGCAACGGACTCTCTTTGACTTCCTGGCCCGAGTTGTCACCCTAAATACGCAGGCCCCAGCTGCTCCTGAGCCATTTGCGCACCTACCCGGTCAAAATAATCGCGGTGATGTAATCCTTCCTGGCAGCGCCAAGGGGCCTGAGCTTATCTCCGGATCCCTCTGGCAAACTATGGATGCTAAGCGTGAATTGCTAGGAAAGCGGTGTGCACTAGAGCTATTTTCCAACGCCGGCGCTACTGCATTACCATTTGCACCTAAACTTGCCTCGATCTATAGCCAGGAGAATCTCAGTGATGAGATAGCGGTTACTCTTGAGGAGTCCGCCGCATCGATCGCTGAGCAGGCTCACAAAGCTGGCATCAACCCCTCCGATCAGGAGATCGATACCGTTGTTGCTCTACTCCCTGGGGCTAAGCCGTTGGTAGCGCAAAATTTTCTACATGAATATGTCGTACTCTCACTACCACGTATAGCCAAATACCTCTCAACCGTTGAAGAGGGTGAGGTACATAAGATTACTCCATTTCTCAAGGAGCTAGATCCCGATGGCAGCCGCGGTATAAGAACTCTGCTCGATCTCCTTGTTACACTCGATCCACAAGCCCAACAACGGCTGGCTAATTATCTACCGTTCCCAAGCAAACAGGCCTTAGCGCAGTTTATCCCAGAGTTTGCGCGCTTAGCGGCGGAGCCCTCAAAAAATATAATTTTTGCCCCCCTACTTGGAAAAGCTTGTCTCCTGCTAGATGGATTAACGCTTGATACAACTGTTGCCTCCGCTTTTAATCAGGCGACCACCCTTAATAGCCTTGAGCCTGTAGAACAGGCGTGCCTGGTGCGCTCGATACCATCCTTCGCAAAGCGGGTCATTACGCTCCTATCATCCACGCTACCGTCTGAGCAGGAGCAGGCGCTGCGACTACTCCCAAGTGCTGTCAAACTGCTCAACAGCGAACAGAAGTTATCGTTATTAAACAGAGTAAAAGAGACAGCCCTGCGTTCCCAACAACCCCAACAGGTAGAGGCGATTCACGCCCTCGCTCTATTCCCTGAACGTAGGGGTGAGTCTGTTTCAATTCTCCTACAGATTATTAAGAGGCTGGAATCGATGCCAACTGAGGTTCAAGATGAGACAAGAGCCGCGCTCCTAGAGACCATCTCTACTATGGGATACTCAAAAGAAACGGCCCGTCTTACTCCCTTCGTTATCAATTCACTTGCAACCGACCTTAATACCACCGCAGCAAGCCTATTCTCCTCTACTTCAATTGAGGGGGAAACTGAGCTGCTTAAACTCCTTAAGCCAAGTACCCCAGATACTACCTCGCGCGTCCTTATGGTGCTCTACAAAAGAAAATCTCTCTCCAAAAAAGTAGCCGCACCCCTTTTCGATCTACTCGGCCAGCCCGGTGTTAGTCGTGGGGCTGAGAGGGTGCTTGCTCGCCTACCGGCAACGCTCGTCCTGCCCATGATAAAGAGGTCGCTACCTCGCTCAAACGGTGAGTTTCGGATAGCGCTACTCTCGTTACTTCAGACCTATGGACACTCTTCAAAATCTGAAACGACTGAGCTGCTCTCTTTCCTTATGGGGGAGGGATGTTCTCAATTCGATGGCCGTACTGGATCTCTACACGCGCTTCTACATAGAAAGGAGCTAGATCCTGCCCTGCGTTATCGGCTAGAACAGCGCCTTATTATCTGCCTTTCAGAGACCTCTGAAGCCTTTTCTGGGGAGTGGCTAACGCTAGCCGAAGAATCTGTCCTATCCCATCCAGCTCAGATAGCTGAGACCCTGCGTAATCACAAAATCTCAGATGAGCTTCAAACAAAGCTGATCGATTCAGCGCTCAGATCAAATATGAGCTCGGTAGATCTGTCACAGATTGCGCTGGTAGCGCTAGAGCATGGTTCTCGGCCGTCGCGTTTAAAGTTTCTTACCGCGCCAAATCTGAGAGACCTTTCATCAGCAGAGTTAATCAAGGCGACCCAAACGGTGGTCACAAACGCCAAGAACGACGAAGAGCTAAGGTTGCTAGCGATCCGAGCGCTCGCGCTACTTAACGACACAAGCTACGACTGGAAAGATTTTATTAAAAACACGATTGATACGATGGCTCAACGCGACCGCTATGATTCCCTCCTTGTGGTGATCCGTTTACTCCCTCCGCAACTCGTTCTGGATGAAGTTCTACCAGCTCTTAATAGCGATAATCAGGACAAACTGGTCGGCGCCTGCCGTGTGGGCGCAGCACTTGGAGCTCAAGCCGTGCCGATCATCTCAAAGCTCTGGAATCTACGCGAGAAGCGGGCCCCATCAGTTCGCTACGCTGCGGTCCTGGCGCTACTTGAGATCAACCCCCTTACGCCTGAGCTGCAGGAGCACCTAAAAAGGCTCCTAGTGAACCGCTACTTCCCAAGCACAACGGTCCTGCCGATCCGTTGGAGAAGCACCGTAGCGGTCGTGGACCTTAATGCAGCCTCATTCGGGACCCTCAGGACGGTCCATCTTGAGCGGTTGCTTAGTAATCCATAGCTCTACTTAAAACCGCTTAGATCAGGCGTAGCTCCCGGGAGTACCCATATACAACCGGCCACGAAAGGGATCGCACTCCTGAATTTATGGTTCCTCTCCGATAAGTGTGGGTACATTAGATGGAAAACCCCTGCGCGGGAACGTGAACCGCTTCCCGTTACCTGCTCCCGCTCCGATACAGGTTAACCCTTAAAACCAGCTTGGACAGCATGGCCGCCAAGCTGCTCAAAAGACTCGTAGGAGTTTTAAGGGTTCCTCACCGATAAGTATTGGTACATTAGATGGAAACCCCCTGCGCGGGAATGTGAACCGCTTCAGCGCAGGGATTCAGCATCCATTATCTTACATTCATCGACCGGCTTTTCTTCCAACTGCCGCGCATAGTTATGCTATCATCCAGTAGCTTCCCACCCACACCTATTTGGGAAAGAACCGTATTTTCTAAATATTCTAAAATATTGATAGGTTATTACGCTCAAGGAGCGTAGATAGTATTGATTCTCATGAATATCGTTAAATTTATAAAAACCCCAGATATTGCTGATCAAATAAACATTCTCTTTGAATCAGAAAAAAAGAGGCTATTGGAGTTTATTCCAAGCGTAGACATTCAGCACATTGGAGGCACCTCGATACCAGATTCTATTTCTAAAGGAGACTTAGACATCAATGTTCGTGTAAAGAAAGAAGATTTTAACGAAACTGTCAAAAGACTCAAGAATATTTATGAGGTTAATCAGCCAGAAAATTGGACTAATGGATTCGCAAGTTTTAAAGATGATTTAAGAGATCTTGGTGTGCAAGTAACAACTATTGGTGGTTCAGAAGATTATTTTATTACTCAAAGAGATTACCTTAGAAACCATCCGAATGTCTTAGAAGAGTTGAACATTTTAAAACAAAAATTTGAAGGAAAAGACATGGATGAATACAGACATGAAAAATCACGTTTTTTTGATAATTTGAATTCTGAGATAGCGCTCAAGGAGCGTTGATTTGGTACAATAAATTAAGTTAAAAAAGCAGGGGACTTACCCACCACCCAAGCGGGGGCAGGTAACGGGAAGCAGTTCACGTTCCAGCGCAGGGACTAAGCATCCATTATCTTACATTATTCGACCGGCTTTTCTTCCTGGTGACGAACCTGATCTTTCTATCCTTGGAGAGGCGGCGTTTAAGATCTGAAAGCTCTGAGATGTGAGCTCTTGAAAGCGGCAAATTAAACAATAGAAATGGAAGACACTTAAGCAGCATATATATGCGCTTTCTCTTCCACCCAAGCTTCGGCAAATCCGACTAAATCTGTAAATAATTTGGATTTTTCGTTTCTAGTTTCGTCTACTATTTCTCTAAGCTCCGGTAGCGAACTAACAAATTTTGCGCCCTCTGTTGAAGCTACCTCAGGGTCTGTACAAATTAATGTTCCTCCAAAATCAAATGTGGGACTTTTAATTACTACTTCTTGATCTGGAAATTCTTGAGTTTTACCAAAAAGCACCTCTTGTGCTACAGCTAGATCACGGTCAATTTTAGTAGCAAAGGTAAGCTTACGAAATGGCTTTCCAGTACCAGCTTCAAATGTATAGGAAACTTCAAAACTTTCAGGATGCTCCTTGTAATATTGAAGTGGGTCAATATTAGCTGTGTAAAGTGTGCCTTTCCATTCAAAGTTTGCTTCAAGGCTATTGAAATATCTCTCTGTCTTATTTGTTAAGAAATCTTTAAGCTCCTTTGGTTCATTAATTAATAGTAGTGTGAGACGGTCATTAAGCTTTTCTAGGCGCAGCGAGCTCTGATCGCCTTCTTTTACTTCAATAAGTAGTGAATAAAGATAGTCTCTTACTTGCTCAAGCCGATGGTGGTCTTTGTTTTCTACTAGCTGTACTATTAGCTCTTGAGTTTTATTGATTAGCGATGAAAATTCGGTATCAAGATCCTCAACAAAACTTGAGAAAAGAGTGTGTGGTTTTTCAAGATCATCATTTTCCAGAAGCATGATTAGTTCATAGTATGAATCTTCCCCATTTTCTTTTAGCTGATCGGTATGACGTAAGAATGTTTTAATAATGTTGCTTGTTGCAGCGCCCCATTTTATTTCGAAGATCTTATTATCACCTACTAAATAATCTGCTCGCATGCCGTAGAAGCCTCTTTCGTCTTTAATTCCAACCTTTAGGCAGTATTGGGGGACAACTCGCTCGTTAGGATATTTAAGAGCTAGAGCTATTCCCATTAACTGCTCAAAAGCTTCACCCTTCACAAAGGTTACTGGATTATAATTTGTTGAGGTAGCTACAGTACTAGAAGCTCCGCCTAGATTTTTGCCTCTACTTTTACGTAGTTCTTTATCTTGAGAGTTACCGCGCCTAAATTCCTCAGGAAGTGGGGGTGCTTTATCTAAGTTAGCGCCCAAAACCTTTGTTCTTAAAATTGCTTCTTCGCCGCGGGCATTTGGAACATCTGAGACTAGAATTTCAACGGTCCTTGTGCGTCCACTCTTCTTACTCGTACCGCTAATCTTAATCCAAAACCCGTTATCTTTAGCACTATACTTAAGCTCATGAAGCTTCGGGTTTATGCAGTCTTTGGGTAACCCTATCGATCCTACGTCTCCAAGTTGTTCTCCATTAGGAAGTAGAAAGGAAACTTGTAGCTGGCCACGAGTACCTATCAAATCATTTCGAACTGAGTCTAGGTTTGTAAAGGGTATGAAGCCCTTACTTTCTTTTGCTATGCGATATAGATCGAGCAGTTCTTTTTGATGAGGCTTAAAGCTTTTAATAGCCTCTCTTCCAGATTTATCTTCTGAGACAAGCACCCATGATTCCTGTGTTTCACCTTCATTTTCCCCAGTAAAACACAACCAGTAGCCATTATCTTTAGCACTATACTCAAGTCCAAGAAGCTTCGGGTTTTTGCAGGGTTCTGGTAGGCCTATCGATAGTGGCTCCCCAAGTGATTCCCCATTAGCATTAGGAAGTAGAAAGGAACTTTGTAGCTGGCCTTTACTAGATATCAAATCATTTCCAATTAAGTCCGGGTTTGGAAAAGGTATGAAGCCCGGACTTTCTTTTGCTAAGCGGTATAGATCGAGCATTTCCTTTTGATGAGGCTTAAAGCTTTTAATAGCATCTTTTCCAGATTTATCTTCTGAGACAAGCACCCAAGATTCCTGTGTTTCACCATTATTTTCGGCAGTAAAACGCAACCAGTAGCCATTATCTTTAGCACTATACTCAAGTCCAAGAAGCTTCGGGTTTTTGCAGTCGTTTGGTAGCCCTATATATGCACCTTTCCCAACTCGTTCCCCATTAGGAAGTAGAAAGGATATTTGTAGCCGGCCAATACTAGATATCAAATCTTTTCGAACTGAGTCGCGGTTTGGAAAAGGTATGAAGCCCTGACTTTCTCTTGCTTTGCGATAGTATTCTAACAGCTCTATCTGATGTGGTTTAAGTATCTTCTCAGTAATTACAGGTGGAGTTATACGCTCAGAAGCAAGAGGATTATCTGTATTTAGATTTTTAGCTTCTAAAGTTTGCATTTTTATCTAAGTGTAAACAACTAGTGAGGTATTGTGTAAATTACGCGTTATGTGACATAGCAAATTGTGTATAGTAGCTATTAGTAGTTAAGGCTCTGAGAAAGCTCGTTTAATATCCATCAAGTGGTCTAGCGACAAATACTCCTGCCAATGCAGGACTATGCGGCGTGCGGAGATTATTGGTAGAGATAATTGTTAGGGGGTCACGTCTGGTACACTACCGTGTTGGGTGAGGCGTGAGCCCCTGGGCGTGCCGGACTCTAGGCCGGTCATGAAAGGGACCTCACTCCTTAATTTATACCTAGCCGTTCTGGAGAACGGCGTTCCCAGCGCTTCGCTGAGGCGTGAGCCTATGGGCGCGCTGGGATTCCCTCTCTTATCACTCTGGTGCATCGCTACCGTGTTGGGTGAAGATCATGGGTACGGGGTACTTCTATTCAATCAACCACGCAACATCGTTTTCACCACAATTTATAATTTCAGATATGAAGCCCGCCGATCTTTTGCCCTAGTTGTGTGACTAGAAAGTAACGCCGCACTACTGCCCTAAAGCACCAGTGCCCTAAAGCAGCAGTGCCCTAAGAAAAAAAGAAATAAATGTTGGATTGGCTCGACCTGTTGCGCGTGCAGTACGTGGTATTGGCCTCTGAAAGCAGGTGCCAATTTTAGTGCTTGAGCTAATTCTTTCGAATTGTAAGCACTACCTCCGCCGCATCGAGACCGAATTTTGTAAGCTTTGAATGGTTTATAATTACGGTGTCGGTAACGAGGTAGAGCCAGTCGTCTACGTTTAATTGGGTCGTTGAGCCGTTCATAGGAACCTCAAGCGTGTAGACAAGGTGCATCGCATTTCCAGCCACCTCCACTTTTGCCTGTCCTACGACATCGTTCGCGGTTCCGATAAAGGTTCCAGGGGATGTGCGTGTAAGTCGCCACACTCGTGTTTGACGAGTGTTGTCTGACCACGAGAAGTCCTCGTTGAGTATAAGGTCGTGCCCGTCCCAGCTGCCTTTCATGGCACATACGAAGCTTTTAAGGACCTTTCCTCTACGGTCGCTCACTATCCCTATAGCCTCGAGGTTTCCAGAGAAATACCTTTCAATTTCAAGTCGCGGCTTTTCATCCCTATAAACGGAAACCGATAGTGGGCAGCAGGCGGAGAGGGTGCTGGCTGCAGCAAAACCGATTGCTAGAGAGATCTTTCGGAGCGTTTTTGAGTTGATCATATACAAGTTTCCACTAGCCTTCACTAACACGCAGACCTTATCAACAAGGGTCCCTAGGGGAAAGGGGATAGTACATCTTGATCAATCAGAGCCCGATTTGCTCCGCTTATCGACCCCTACGGGGTTGGTTCTGAGCATCTACGTCTGCGACTGCTCTTAGTTTATGCTAACTAATTACGATGCCCCCTAAATAAATAGCGCTTAGGGTCGACGAAACTCGGTGTTATTGTGTATAGTTAGGCCTATTCTCAGGGTAGCATTTACAATACAGAGATTCGGTGAGTACGGTGACGAACGTCTTCCTCCTTTTAATCGCTCCGTTTAGAAGCCCCCGGCTTCGTCGTCCCCTATCGTTGCTCGGTATTCGGCCTAAAAGGCCCGTTATGGGAGCTCCTGAAGCACCCTGGAGATCTCAGGTGCTTTCACGCGATGGATTGGAGGAGCTAGCGCTTGACCTCGCAGAGCAACACACTGGGAACTTTGGCCCCATCCGATCTAAGCGGCTGCTACTTAGCTACAGGGATAATCGTGAAACGCTACGGCGCGTATACCTACGACTAGCGGAAGCTGCTCATCGCGGCGAGACCCTGACAGCCGGATCTGAGTGGCTCCTTGACAACTATCACGTTGTTGAGCGACATGCGGCTGCTATCAAAAAATACCTCCCTTGGAGCTTCTACCGCACCCTGCCCAATTGTCTAACGGGCGACCTGCAGGGATTTCCAAGGGTCTACCAACTTGCTCTTGAATTTATCGTTCACACCGATGCCGCACTAGATCCACAACTTGCCTCAGTTTTTCTGAGCTCGTACCAAACTAAGCTCGAACTCTCCTCAGGTGAGCTATGGGCATTCCCGATTATGTTGCGCTTTGCTCTCCTTGAGAACCTGCGCAGACTGATGCGCGAAGCAGAGAAGGAGCTGGTCGCGCGCCGAGATGTATTCACCCTGGTAGAGCAGGTGCTTGGTGATGATTCCCGCACCGGCACTGAGATTATGGTTGAGCTTGCCGGTCGTCTCAGTGAGCGCGAGAGCTTTCTCCCGCACGGTGCTCTAGAGCTCCTTAAGCGTCTCAGGGGTCGTGGAAGAAAAGCGTTTATGGCGCTCCAGTTTCTAGAAGAAACTTTGCGTGAACGGGGTCTTGATCCGGAAGATCTCTTAAGAGCCGAAGATCACAACCAAGCATCTCGTCAGATATCTGTCGGAAATACCCTCACCTCACTCACCGCAATAGATCAGATGAACTGGCGTGACTGGTTTGAAGCGGCAAGCCTTGCCGATAGGGTGCTCAGACAGGACCCTGCAGGGCTCTATAGCCGCAGCGATTTTATGACTCGCGATGCGATACGACACGAGATAGAGCAGATCTCCAAGCGGCTTAAGATCTCTGATTCAGCCACCTCAGAGGTAGTTCTTAACTGTGCCAAGCGAGCTGCTCTTGAAGCTCCCGGATCGGACGATATCTCACTGGTACAGAAGCATGTCGGCAACTTCTTACTTGGTGATGGACGAACAACCCTCGAGAGGGCCCTAAACTACTCACCACCCCTCCTTCAGCGCCTGCAGCGCCTCCTGACAAACAATGCACTTCTTAGTTATCTAGGTTCAATCCTCCTCGTAACTATGCTGCTAGCCGGATACGTTACTCTATTATCGGAGTGGGCCGAGAGCGCTGTGCCGCTCTTTATCTGCACCATGCTGCTCGCCTTTCTACCGGTATCTGAACTTGCCTCAAGCCTAGTACAGTATCTCGTATCGCGCTGGGTGCCCCCACGCGCCCTTCCAAAACTTAACTCAGATGGCCCGGTCCCCTCTGACTCTAAGACCATCGTTGTTGTACATACGATCTTTAATTCAGCCGCTTCGATTCAACGGGCGATCGATGGTCTTGAGGTCCGTTTTCTAGCAACCGACGACCCTGTGTTTACCTTCGTGCTTATGGCGGATCTCCCCGATGCGCGCTCCGAGCACGCTCAGGGTGACCAACAGATCGTTGCAATGGCGTCTGCTGAGATTGAGGTCCTAAATCGACGTCACAGCCGAAACGGCGAGCAACGCTTCGCCCTATTTTTTCGCTCCCGCAAATGGAATCAAGGCGAGGGGGTCTGGATGGCCTGGGAGAGAAAGCGCGGCAAATTAGAAGAGCTTAATCGTTATCTGCTCGGTGAAACTGACACCACCCTTAGGCTTGTCGTTGGAGATCAGGAGCGTCTTAAGGGGGTCAGATATGTAATTACCCTAGACAGCGACTCGCAACTCTCGCGTGACGTTGCCAAGAAGCTTGTTGCTACCATCTCTCACCCAATGAACCGTCCCATTATCGATGAGAGGGTTAACCGCGTTGTCAAAGGATACGCCTTTATTCAACCACGAGTTACCATCTCACTCACCTCTGCAACGAACTCGTTCTTCTCAAGACTTTTTAGTGGTCAAGCTGGGCTAGACCCCTACACCAGCGTAGTTTCAGAGGTATACCAGGACCTCTTTGGCGAAGGGTCCTTTTGGGGCAAGGGGATCTACGACGTACAGGCATTTGAGCACGTACTGCGGGGTCGTGTTCCCGAGAACGCTCTGCTTAGCCACGATCTATTTGAGGGCTCCTTTGCGCGCGTGGCGCTCGCCTCAGATATCGAGCTCTATGATGATTTTCCCTCGCGCTATATGGCGTATTCAAAGCGTCTACACCGTTGGGTGCGCGGCGATTGGCAGCTCCTTCCGTGGCTCTGGACCTCGGTGCCAACTCGTACTGGGCGTTCGCCAAATCAGCTCTCTTGGCTCTCGCGCTGGAAGATGTTTGATAACTTAAGAAGAAGCCTCCTTCCACCAGCGTCACTTTTAGCCCTGCTTGGAGGCTGGCTCTTTCTACCTGGCGGCGCGCTGGTATGGACCGTTCTTGTGCTCCTCGTAATCTCCTTCCCTGTCTTTACAGGGCTTGCCAGCGTCTTTGCTCTACCAACCGTAGGAATCTCGTTAGGCGGATTCCTTGGAGATATCGGACGTGACCTATGGCGCAACACGATCCGTTCTGGCTGCGCCATCGCTTTCCTTCCACACCAGTCTGGCCTGATGCTAGACGCTATATTCACCACCGTTTATCGAGTCTTTATCAGTAAGAAGCAGCTACTTGAGTGGGAGCCGGCAGAGCGCTCTGAAAAACGATCCCGTAACGAGACACGCGACTACCTGCGTCTATTTGTTCCGGTCATTCTGGTTGTACTAACAGCGCTTGCCTATGCTGGGTATAACGACCCCCAGACCCTGTTCTTCTCGGTTCCAATTACGCTTTTGTGGCTCACCTCGCCCTGGATTGCAGCCTGGGCCTCTAAGCCCTCCGAGACAGTTACGTTACGGGCCTCTGAAGGGGATCGTCGCTACCTTAAGACCGTCTCGTTTGATACCTGGCTATTCTTCGATCAATATCTAAAGGATGAGTACAACTACCTTATGCCGGACAACCTGCAGGTTGTTCCTAAAGAAGTTGTCGCCGAAAGAACCTCCCCGACCAATATCTCTCTATCGATGCTCAGCGTCGTATCGGCTTACGACTTAGGTTTTCTTCCCTTTCACCACGCGGTTGCTCGCTGCTCTAGTATACTCAGTACTATTACTAAGATGGAGAAATATCGCGGGCACCTTTTTAACTGGTACGCCATTCGAGATCTCGCGCCCCTTAGCCCACGCTACATCTCATCCGTCGATAGCGGTAATATGCTGGGTCACTTCTATACCTTCCTTACGGTTCTAGAGCGGGCCTCAACAACACCGGTTATCTCACCTAAACACCTGGCGAGCTTAACGGAGAAGTTGCATCAGGTACTTGAAGAGGGGGAGTCTCTGCCTGAGAGCTCCGTACGCGAACTACGCGCCTTTAGAAACGCCCTCGTTTCACACCCAGGTGAAGATTCGCTTGTCTGGTTCTCAACCCTAGTTTCTAAACAGCAGGTGCTCTACGATCTTCGCGCTCAGATGTCCGAAGAAGCTACATTTAATCCGAGCGCGCTCGATCGTTGCATACGCCTCATGGAGCAATTAACAGCAGCCACCGACCTGCTCGGCTGGATCGCTCCCCTGCGGGAGCTCGTAGCGTTTGGAAGAAGTATAGAGCTTAAACATGGCGTTCAATCCGATCCATTCACTGTTCTTATAACGCATAGCATAGAGCTACTTCAAAAACTCTCCCGCTCCGCTCTTACACCCACACTGCTTTCTAGCGCCGTAGAGGAGCTCCATCAGGTAGTTATTTTAGCGCATGGTTCAACCAACAGCGAACATGCCGGTGCTATTCTTAGAACGCTAGAAGCTGCCATACTGGAAGCCTCCCTTACCCTTAAAGCCACGGCTGATAGCATCAGCTCCATGGACTCACAGCTTAAAAAGCTGATTCTTGAGATGGACTTCTCATTTCTGTATGACGAGGGTCGTGCGCTCTTTACGATCGGGTTTAACGCAGAGCACGCCCGCAAAGATCTAAGTTTTTATGACCTCTTGGCCTCCGAGGCTCGGCTACTAAGCTTCCTTGCTGTGGCGCGCGGCGAGGTGCCGCAGAAGCACTGGTTCTCGCTCGGTCGCTCGCTTACCACCTCTGCCGGTGGCAAGGCGCTCGTATCGTGGAGCGGTACGATGTTTGAGTATCTAATGCCGTTTATCGTCATGCGTGATTTTCCAACCACTATTCTTGGACGCACTGGACGGGCGATAGTCGGAGCTCAGATTCACTATGCGAAGCGCCAAAAGGTTCCATGGGGCATCTCTGAATCGGCTTATAGCGGCGTTGATTTTGAAAAGACCTATCAGTATCACGCCTTCGGAGTTCCTGGGCTTGGGCTTAAGCGTGGACTCTCAGAAGATCTCGTTATCTCCCCCTACTCCACATTCCTTGCGCTCTCATTTGCTCCCTCAATCGGGAGCGCTACAGAGAATCTACGCTACCTTGAGCGTGAGGGCGCGCGTGGCAGATACGGATTCTTTGAAGCCGTTGACTACACACGCAGTCGGCACCTCCGTACAGAGGGCAAACATGTCGTGCAGTCCTTCTTTGCGCACCATCAGGGGATGTCGCTCATTAGCGTTAATAACGTGCTCAACGACGATATCATGTGCGAACGTTTTCATGCGCAACCACTTATAAAATCCGCAGAACTACTTTTACATGAACGCTTCCCGGATCGGGTCTCTACCATCGTTCCGCACGAACCTGAGCTGCAAGCTGTACAACGCGAGGATGACCCTATTGAGAGTCCAGGTCTTGAGGTTGTTTCCTCAGCGCATACCCTTGCGCCCCGTGTTCGTGTGCTTTCTAACGGTCGTTACTCGGTCGTGATTGACTCTTCAGGCGGAGGCTTTAGCAGCTTCGACAAGAACATTATGTTGACCCGTTGGCGCGAGGACCCAACAACAACATCTAACGGCTCATTCATTTACCTGCATGAGGCAGCCAAGAAACGCACCTGGTCGGCTGCATATCAACCTTCCAAGGTTGAACCAAGCTCATATGAATCGATCTTTAGCCCTGGCCGAGCTGAATTTAAACGTTTTGACGATAAGATCTTCGTGCATACCGAGATCACCGTTGCGCCAGAGGATGATGTTGAGCTGCGCCGTATCACGGTAACTAACCTCGGTCATGAGGAGCGCGAGATCGACGTTGTAAGCTACATGGAACCGGTGCTCGTTAATCGGCGCGCCGATACAGCGCATACAGCCTTTAATAAGCTCTTTGTGCGGGCCGAGATCCTGCCCGATTATGATGCCATTCTTTGCTCACGCCGGCCCCGTACAGAGTCAGAGCAGGAGATCTTCTTCTTCCACCGTGTAACGCTCAAGACAAGCTATGCGCCGATTAAGTTCTATACCTCTCGCGCTGATTTTATCGGACGTGGCAAGAGCGCAGCTCAACCGGCAATCTTTGCTGATCTAGGGCAAACTCTCAAGCAGTCTGGCAGCAGTATAGATCCCCTAGCATCATTAGGCTGCAAGATTAGACTAGCCCCCGGCATGAGTGAAACGTTGGTATTCGTAAGTGGCGCTGCGCGCACCCGTAAGGGTGCTCAGAGCCTGATTGAACGGTACCAGGAGCTGATACATGTTAATAGAGCGTTTGAACTCTCTTGGAGCCGTGCACAGGTAGAGCTGCGCAGCCACGCCTACACCGCTATTCAGGCCGACCTGTTTCATCGTCTAGCCGGCTGCCTCGTCTACAACGAGCCCTCTGTGCGTGGGGCTCCCGAGAGCCTCGCCGCTAACCGACTCGGTCAATCTGGACTGTGGCGCTTCGGCATCTCAGGTGACCTCCCGATAGTTCTGGTAAAGATTACCGACTCACGTCAGGGCAAGGTTCTGCAGGAGCTACTCCTTGCGCACCACTTCCTGCGCGAGCGTGGCCTTGAGTTCGATCTGATCGTACTGCACAATAATCCCGGTACATACATGCAACCGCTCGCGGAGGATCTCGAATATCTAGTGCGTTCAAGTACCGCTGGCGGCCTAATTGATCGCCCAGGTGGTATATTCCTCCGTTCCTCAAGTCAGATATCGGAGTCTGAATCGATATTGCTTGAAACGGTGGCGCGCATCGTTATAGTTGGAGAGATCGGCGGGCTGCTAGAGGCCCTAAAAACACCGGCCTTTGAACAGACGCAGGAGGTTGCGCCGATCTCATCTCACAAACGGCTTGTAGCCCCCCCAGAGCCCCAACAGCCACTTCTACTCGAAAACGGCATTGGAGGATTCGCCCCGATCTCTAAGCACTACATCATGCCTAAGATCGGCTCCGTGCGCCCACCCCTGGCCTGGACCAACGTTATCGCCAATCCCTCCTTTGGCTTCCTTGTAACTGAGTCGGGGGGTGGTTACACCTGGTCTGAAAACAGTCGTGAAAATAAACTGACCCCGTGGAGTAATGATCCGATTATTGATCCTCCAAGCGAGGTTGTATATCTGCGCCGTGCAGACTCCGGGGACTACTGGTCGCTAACTCCAGAGCCTGCTGGCGAGGGTCTCGATTACAAAGTTGAGCACGGCTTCGGCTCCTCTAGCTTTAAAACAATTAATGCCGGAATAGAGTCAAAGTTGACCCTGAGTGGCTCGATAACTGATCGGGTTAAATGGTACTCAATTACCCTCTCAAACCTAGAACCAACCGAGCAAAAACTTGAGCTATTCCTATATTGCGATCTAGTACTAGGCGCAGCGCGTGATGATAACTACCGCTTTATATCAACTAGTTTTGATCGCTCCGCGCAGGCGCTCTGCGCCGTAAACTATTATAACAACGAGTTCTCAGGCAGAACCGTAGCGTTCGGTTCTAGTGAGCCGATTGCAAGCTATAGCGCCTCACGCCTTGAATTTCTGGGACGAAACGGCGACCTACGAAAGCCCCTCGTCCTTGAAAAGGGCGCTCAAGTTAGCTTCTTTCCTGCCAAGGCCAAGCCGGTAAAATTATCGACTAAGACCGGTGCTGGCATTGATCCCTGTGCGGCGCTTCAGATTGCAGTTACGCTCAAACCAAAGGAGGAGCGTGTCGTGCATTTCTTCCTAGGAGAGTACCCAAGCGGTGATGCTATGCGGCTCGATGTTGCAAAACACCGCAGCCTTCAAACCCAGCGCATCGAGCTCTCCGGGGTTGAATCGTGGTGGCAAGATCTACTCTCTACCGTACAGGTCACTACACCCAGCACATCTTTTAATACGATGATGAACGCTTGGTTGCTCTATCAGACCGTTGCCTGTCGTCTGATGGGCCGTTCAGGTTTCTATCAAAGCGGTGGGGCGCTCGGCTTTAGGGATCAACTTCAGGACTCCCTGGCTCTGCTCGCCATTCGTCCTGAACTAACGCGCGCACAAATTCTGCTGCATGCTGCTCACCAATTCGTTGAGGGTGATGTGCAACACTGGTGGCATCCCCCAACAGGACGCGGAGTCCGTACCCGTATCTCGGATGATCTGCTTTGGTTGCCGTATGTTGTCAGCCGCTATATCGAAGTCAGTGGTGATTACTCAATACTTTCCGAGTCAGTGCCTTATCTACAGGGTCCAGCCCTTAACGAGCGGCAGATGGAGAGCTACTTTACTCCAGACAGTAACGGCGCTCAGGGGCTACTAATTGAGCACTGCCTGCGCACCTTCAGCGCTACATCGGCTGTTGGGCCACACGGACTGCCCTTGATAGGAGCAGGTGACTGGAACGATGGCATGAACGAGGTTGGAACTCACGGTCAGGGCGAGAGCGTCTGGCTGGCCTGGTTTCAGATCGAGGTAATTAACCGCTTCTCGGCTGTGCTAGATGCTCAGGGTGACCACGACAATGCAGCTCAACTCCGTCAGCGTGCGGTAGCGCTTAAAAACGCGGCGGAAGAGCACGCCTGGGATGGAGCCTGGTATCGCCGTGCCTTTTACGACGATGGTACACCGATCGGAAGCTCCTTAAACGATGAATGTAAGATCGACTCTCTAGCTCAGTCTTGGGCAGTTATTAGCAAAGCAGCCGAGCCTGCTCGCGCCGCTCAAGCCATGCAATCTATTAGGGAGCACCTGATCGACCGTGATGCTCGCATTATAAAGCTCCTTACTCCACCATTTGATAAAACATCTAAGAATCCCGGCTACATTAAGGGCTATCCACCCGGCATTCGCGAGAACGGTGGTCAGTATACGCACGCTGCGGCCTGGGTCATCATCGCCGCTGCCGAGATGGGTCATGGAACTGAGGCGCTAGAGCTATTTGAGTTGATTAACCCGATAAACCTTACCTCGGATACAACCGGCATAGGGCGCTATCAGGCTGAGCCGTACGTTATGTGTGGGGATGTCTGCGCTGAGAAAACACTGGCTGGTCGTGCAGGTTGGAGTTGGTATACGGGCTCCGCAGGGTGGCTCTATCAGGCTGGGCTAGAGCATATTATTGGCCTTAAGGTGCATGCTACCTCATTCACTATCAATCCATGCGTGCCCACCACATGGGATAAATTCTCACTGATCTACAAACGTCAGGGACGTACCTTTCATATCGCAGTATCAAATAAGGCTGGGGTAGAGCGCGGCGTTAGCTCGATTGAGGTCGATGGCAGAACGCTTTCCGGCAGCACAATTGCGTTTGAGGATCCTCTTTATGGAACAGAGGTTCGGATTGCTGTAGAGCTAGCGTAGCAGCAAGCTCTCCTGAATAGCTTTAATCGAATCGCGTCGTTCAGCGGCCAACTCGTACTCCCGTTTTGCAGCGGCGTCAAACATCTCCTTACGCAAAGTTTCTATCAGCCGCTGCGCCTCCTTTGGATCCGCCGGGATGTGAATCCCCTGCTTAGCTTCCTGAGTAGCCGCATCCTCAGAGGCTCCCGCGCCCAGCGCTATCTGCTCTGAACGCACAGCGCTGCGTGGAGTGATGCCGTGTTGCTTGTTAAACTCGGCCTGAATAGTTCGTCTACGATCGGTCTCGGCTACAGCTTCATTAATCGATTTAGTGACCTTATCGGCATACAAGATCACTCGCCCGTTTATGTTACGAGCGGCTCGTCCCATAATCTGAATTAAAGATCTGGTAGAGCGCAGGAAGCCCTCTTTATCAGCATCAAGGATAGCAACTAAGCTGACCTCAACCAGATCAAGCCCCTCTCTAAGGAGATTAATTCCGATTAAAACATCGAAATCTCCACGCCGCAGACCGCGCAAGATCTCGACACGCTCGATGGTGGTAATATCTGAGTGCAGGTAGCGGGCGCGTATTCCAACCTCTCTAAAGTATGCGGCGAGATCCTCCGACATCTTTTTGGTCAACGTTATAGCAAGCACTCGCTCGCCTGCTTCAACGGTCTTTCGAATCTCTGTAATAAGATCATCGACCTGATGAGTGGCAGGACGGATAGATATAGGGGGATCTAATAGGCCCGTAGGGCGATTAACCTGCTCTATAATAATACCTTCACTCTTCTCAAGCTCTAGATTAGCTGGAGTTGCGGAGACAAAAATGGTTTGCCCTGTTTTTTCCCAGAACTCATCGAGGCTAAGCGGTCTATTATCAAGGGCCGATGGCAATCTAAATCCAAAATCAACTAGGGTCTGTTTACGCGAGCGGTCCCCACGATACATGCCCCCAATCTGCGAAATGGTAACGTGGCTCTCGTCAACAACGAGCAGGAAATCCTTGGGAAAGTAATCAAGTAGCGTCGTTGGGGACTCGCCCTCCTTACGTCCGGCGATATGGCGACTGTAGTTTTCAATTCCCGGGCAAAATCCGATCTCGTGCAGCAGCTCAAGATCATACAGGGTGCGCTGTTCTAGCCGTTGCAATTCAAGTAGCTTGCCCTGTGTTAGCAACTCAGGGCAGCGCTCCTTAAGCTCCTTGCGAATGGATATAATAGCTCTATCGACGGCCTCCCGTTCAGTTACGAAGTGGCTGACCGGATATACTGCGCACGAATTGATCTTTTTAAGGGTAGCTCCTGTGAGTGGATCGATCTCTCGGATCTCCTCAACTTCATCCCCAAAGAAAATTATACGAGTAGCGGAGGCATCCTGATCCGAGGGGAAAATATCGATATTTTCACCCCGCACACGAAAGGTACCGCGAGCGAACTCAATATCTGTGCGTTTATACTGCATGTGCACGAGCTGGCGAATAACCTGCTCCCTCGGCGCGATATCGCCCTGCTCTAAGTATAGCATCATCTTAAAGTACTCTTCGGGGTCACCCAGCCCGTAGATACAACTTACGCTTGCGACGATAATAGTATCGCGCGATTCAAGCAGCGCCTTGGTAGCAGCGTGGCGCATCTTGTCGATCTCTTCGTTAATCGCCGAGTCCTTTTCGATATAGGTATCGGTTGATGGAATATACGCTTCAGGTTGGTAATAATCGTAGTAGCTAACGAAGTAACGCACCCGATTTTTTGGAAAGAACTCGACAAATTCGCCGTAGAGCTGTGCTGCAAGGGTCTTATTGGGCGCAATAATGAGAGTCGGTCTATTTTGCTTGGCAATAACGTTAGCTATCGTAAAGGTCTTACCAGAGCCGGTAACACCGAGTAGCGTTTGAAAATTCACGCCCCTCCGTAGGTTCTCATCAAGACTAGCGATGGCTTGTGATTGATCGCCGCAGGGCGAAAACGTGGTTATAAGTTGAAATGGCTCGGGAGCCGGCGCAGGACGTGCCGCTGCTGGCTCACTGTTCACTGCTTACGACCCATCTTTGCAACTGCAATTCGTTCCTTGGCCAGATCGATCGCTACCTCTTCGGTAAATCTGTCCTGACGCTTAGATTCATCCAGCACCTTAACGGTAGTGTGGTAGATGGCGTCAACTCGTTCTTTGACCCACGCAATATTTGGACCACCCTCTGCTAGCTCTGCGCATACGGAGATAACCCCCCCTGAATTAACCACGAAGTCAGGGCAGTACAAGATCTTCTTTGAGTTAATCGTTTCGTATACGGAGCGGTCTGAAAGTTGATTATTCGCAGCACCGGCTATAATCGAACATTTGAGTCGCTTTAGGGTGCTTGCATTGACCGTTTGTCCAATTGCACACGGCGAAAATATATCACACGGCACGTCATAAATCGCATCGGGAGCTACTACAGCAGCATTAAATTCAGAAGCAGCACGTTTAAGCAACACCTCATGGGTATCAGCTACGGTCACGATTGCTCCCTCTTTAGCAAGAAGCTCGACCAAGTACATACCTACATGTCCGATCCCCTGAACGGCGATCCGTTTTCCCTTAAGGCTTCTCTCACCGGAGAATGTGTGCTCAACAGCAGCTCGCATAGCAACGAATATGCCCTGTGCGGTCCATGGTGAGGGATCCCCTGTTCCACCTTTTGCAGGATCTGTTCCAACAACGTACTTTGATTTGGCGCGGATCGCCATGATGTCCCTGACAGAGGTTCCCATGTCCTCCGCGGTGATATAGCGCCCAGACAATGCGTTAAGACATTCACCAAACTTTTGCAGGAGCGCTTCGCGCCCCTCCACGATGTTAGGGTCTGCTATGATTATAGATTTTCCACCACCAAGGGGTAGTCCCGCCAAAGCGCTCTTGTAGGTCATCCCTTCAGAGAGTCGCATTACGTCGTCAAGCGCATGCTCATCATTCTGGTAGAGGCTCATGCGACACCCGCCGAGCGCTGGCCCAAGCGTAGTATCGTGAATCGCTACGATAGCTTTAAGTCCGACATCTGGATAATTAAAGAACACTACCTGCTCGTGTCCGCGCGCCGCACAGGCTTCAAGAACTGACTTGGTCATAGCTATCGATCATCTTAATTTTTTCATCTAGCGTCAACTATCGCTAGACGACCTAAAGAGGATTTCTATAATCCTAGGGTGAGAAATACCTGTATCCGAACCTAGATCTGGACCTGGACATTAGTACTGAGCATTTGGCTCAATCTTTTCGCTAGCCTTAGGATCTTTGATTCCAGCATAAGTTTGTGTTCTACGTTTACATCCTGTTGTAGACACTGCCAATAGTACGACACCGATAATAAGGAGGGAGAGGAGAGCTTTTACTTTCATAGATACCTCGTGCACAAAACTAGAATGCCGGCGCTGAATATATCGTAATGGTCTAAAAATACTCTATAATAATGCCCTGGAGAGGACTTGAACCTCCACACCCTTGCGGACACATGAACCTGAATCATGCCTGTCTACCAATTCCAGCACCAGGGCAGAAATAGTGTCCTTAATGCTTAACACACCCACTATCTGATTGAAACCCGCCCCCTGACCGGCAACGCAGCTCAGGAAAACACCACCCCCTGTGCTAGGGGCATATCGTTGCCAAAGTTAATGGTGGATGTCTGTCTGCGCATATACTGCTTCCAGGCATCGGATCCGGCTTCGCGTCCACCACCGCTATCCTTCTCTCCACCGAAGGCACCGCCGATCTCAGCCCCAGAGGTGCCTATGTTAACGTTGGCGATCCCACAATCGCTGCCAGTGCTTGCTAGGAAACTCTCGGCGTTTTGAATATTTCTGGTAAAGATTGCAGAGCTCAATCCCTGCGGCACTTCGTTGTTGATCATAAGCGCCTGATCAAGATCACTAATCGGCACGACGTAAAGAATAGGGGCAAAGGTCTCTTCGTGCAGAAGCGCCATGCCGGGTTTTGCGCGTACGATCGTAGGTTCAACGTAGAGATCGGATGGCATGCCTGCCAGCACCTTTCCACCGTAGATTACCTCTCCGCCCTCCTGTGGCACACGTGCGATCGCCTGGCGATACGCCTCAACCGCACCTGCATGGATAAGTGGCCCCATTAAGGTTCCCTGCTTTAATGGGTCTCCGATCTTCACCTGTTTATAGGCGGCGACGAGTTGCTCTATAAATGGTTCAACTATCTCCTGATGCACCAATGCGCGCCGAACTGTTGTGCACCGTTGCCCCGCTGTACCGACGGCACCGAAGAGCGTTCCGGAGGTTACTAGCTGCAGATCGGCATCGGGCAGGACTATCACTGCGTTATTTCCGCCGAGCTCAAGGATAGAGCGTCCAAGCCGTGCTGCGACCTTTTGTGCTACGAGGCGCCCCATACGGCACGAGCCGGTTGCAGAGATGCACGGCACTCGGCGATCGTCTGCGAGCTTTTGACCTAGATCGGGCCCATCACCGATCAACAGCGAGAACACCCCTTCAAAGCCTAAGCTTTTTGCAACCTCACGACAGATATTATTAATTGCAATTGCGGTAAGCGGTGTAAGCTCCGATGGTTTCCACACGATAACATCGCCGCACACCGCCGCTATCATGGCGTTCCAGGCCCATACTGCGGCGGGGAAATTAAACGCGGTAATAACGCCGATAATTCCAAGGGGGTGCCACTGCTCATACATGCGGTGGTTACGGCGCTCTGAGTGCATGGTTTTGCCATACAGCTGCCTAGAGAGTCCGACGGCGAAATCGGCGATATCTATAGATTCCTGAACCTCGCCCTCTCCTTCGGAGAGGATCTTGCCGCTCTCGATAGAGATGAGTTTCCCGAGCAGTTGCTTAGAGTCCCTTAGGGCATCTGCGATTTTACGCACCAGAGCCCCGCGTTCGGGGGCGGGGACCTTTCTCCACTCCTTAAAGACCTCAAGCGCATCCTTTATGACCTGCTCGTATGCGGCGTCATCGGCACATATTACACGGCCTATCTCTGCGCCATCTATGGGCGAGGTAACCCGTAGCTGCTTGCCAGAGGAGTTTATGATAACAGATCGGCCGAAAGCTCCCGGATTAAGGGGCTCTAGCCCCAAAGCTGTGATACTCGCGCGCATAAGGATCCCCTAAATAAAAACGGTGCCAATCCATGTTAGCACTCAGTTACGAGACCCGGTACATATATACGCGGCCATTGGTTTTTTCAGGCTCCCAATCTGGGAATGGGTACACTCCGGAGATCACCCTGCTGCCCGGCTTCATCTCTGCTTGAATCTTCTTTCGCAGCCTCTCCATGTAAATTGGCACCATATATATGGTAAGGATGTCCGCATCTTTGATATCAGCATCCCAGAGATTCGTTCCATGAACCGAAATAGAGGTTAAACCCTGAATTCTAGCGCGCAGCCGAGTGTACCAAAGAAGGATTGGATTAATCTCAAATCCGATACACCGCGCTCCTCTTTTTGCCCCCGCGATAAGAATTCGCCCATCTCCGGAGCCTAGGTCTAGCAGCAGCTCTCCTGGTTGAATATTAGCAAGGTCCATCATGCACTTAACGGTTGACTCAGCTGAGGGGATCGGTGCAGCGCCCGCAAATATCGCAACTATCGTGAATACAAGGTAAACCACGAGCAGCACCCAAAGAAAAACAATTAGGATAGCAAAACTTAGTGCGCCCATTACAATAGTATAGCGTAAGTAAGCACCTGACTCCATGTCAGCGATCGGCCTCTGAAGAGGCACGGCACCGCTTGGAAAATGCAGCACCGCGTGAGAAATATGGAGCGGGAGACGAGACTCGAACCCGCGACCCTCAGCTTGGAAGGCTGATGCTCTAGCCAACTGAGCTACTCCCGCTCAAGTAACTCCTCGTTCCTGGGTGGGAAGAGGCGTTAATTCAACGGCAACAGTTAGTCGCGTTCGATATTTGGATTGAACACCAAAACGCGATAAAATGCAACGCTCTAGCCGTAGGGCAATTGCGCCCAATTTTTAGGGCTCGCCAAACACCTTGAAATAACTACACACTAAGGTTTCTTTAGCTAAGGGCCTAACATATGAAGAGTTATCAAAGAAAAGTTGGATTACTCGATCTTCTGACCTCCTCAATCCTCGATAAAGAGGGAACGATGCGGCATCTGCTTGTCGAGCGCCCCTATCCTCCCTACATCATCTCATCCTGCCTGGCGCTCTTCTCTGTTCTAGTATTGCCCTCTCTTATTTACCAATACCAAAACGAGCTTCCAACCCCCGAGGGAAGTTTAATATATGCGCTCCTAACAACACTTGCGATAAGCTTTGTTTTTTTTGTCATCTCTACAACCATTATGTTGCGAATATTAGGCATCTCTGCCGCAATTATTAAGGTAATCGCTGCAATTATGTATTCGTTAGTTGCAGCTATCCCTATTATGCTTGGATATTATATCGCAAATTATGCCATTAATGGCGAGCTTACGATCCTCTCCTTTCTCTGCACCGGCCAAATATCGGAGGGAGACTGGCTGACCGGGCTCTTTCCTTTATTGATCTACACCGCGATGGCGCTCGGTTTCTTGGTGTTTGTCGGAGCTATTCGTGCCATTGGAAAAACCCCTACCATAACTGCTTATCTGCTGGCGCTGCTGTGTATACCACTTCTGATCGGATCGTTTATAGTTGGCATTACCTGCGCTGAGGCGCTCTATCCGGATACGTCGCTCCGTATTGGAACGTTCTTCTCATCGTTATTCGAGGTGTCTTAGCTAGACGCTACGCTAAAGCCATTATCCAACGCTGCGATAGTAAGTTCTAGCGCCTCTCCCTCATGTGCAGCGGAGACGAATCCAGCTTCAAACGCAGAGGGGGCAAAGTATACACCCTGATCAAGCATTGCGTGAAAAAATCGCTTAAATGCCTCTTTATCAGTTGCGAGGGTATCTCGAAATGAGGCCACGGGGCGGTCGCTAAAAAAGAACCCAAACATAGTTCCCAGCGCTTGCGCCTGCAGTGGAACGCCGTGCTTCTCGGCGCTGCTGCGCAGCGCCTCTATTAGCTGCGCTGTTATTGCAGCGGTCCTTTCGAATACTCCGGGCTTCTGCCATTCACGCAGCGTTGCAAGCCCCGCAACCATCGCAAGAGGATTCCCTGAGAGGGTTCCGGCCTGATACACTGGCCCTAAGGGTGCCAAGTATTCCATAATCTCTCGACGCCCACCAAACGCCCCAACCGGCAACCCCCCTCCGATAACTTTTCCTAGCATCGTCAGATCTGGCTTTATCCCGTAAAGAGCTTGAGCACCCCCGAGGTGCACCCTGAATCCACTCATAACCTCATCAAAGATTAAGAGTGCGCCATGTTTTTCCGTAATACTTCTTAAGCCCTGGAGAAACTCTATCTGCGGAACGAGTAGCCCACAGTTGCCGACTACTGGCTCTAGAATAACCGCTGCGATCTGATCTCCGCACTCACTAAAAATTTGCTCGACCGAGCTGAGGTTATTAAATTGAGCGACGAGGGTATCTGCAACCGCTGCTGCTGGAACCCCTGCACAATCGGGCAGCCCGAGGGTTAATATGCCGGAGCCCGCTTTGGCTAGTAGGGTGTCGGCGTGTCCGTGGTAACACCCCTCGAATTTTATGATTTTACTGCGGTTTGTGAAACCACGCGCCAATCGAATAACGGCCATTCCGGCCTCGGTACCGGAGTTAACAAAGCGCAACATCTCCAGTGAGGGGAATAGCCCTTTAACAACCTCAGCTAACTCGCTCTCACGCTCATGACATGCGCCGTAGCTTGTACCGAGCTGCGCCTGTTGATGCAACACTTCAACTACTGCCGGGTGGGCGTGCCCAAGAACGAGCGGGCCCCAACTATTTATATAGTCGACGTAGCGATTTCCATCGACGTCGAACAGGAAAGGACCTTTGCCATATTTGACGATAAATGGATCTGACCCAACAGAGCGGAATGCCCGTACTGGTGAGTTAACACCACCTGGAAAATGGGTCTTCGCTTTTGCGAATATCTCTGCTGAGCGGGTACGTTGCATTTAAGGCTGTTGTTCAGCAACAATTGGATCGGAGCCGAGTATAAACTCCTTCCCGTCTGAGATGCCGTCGCTATCTGAGTCAATCAGTTTAGGGTTGCTGCCAACTACGATCTCCAGATCGTCACGCAACCCATCATCATCAGAGTCCATATTGGCAGGGTCTGAGCCATGCTCCTGCTCGTAGCTGTCGCTCAATCCATCTTTATCACTATCTGGATAGTTATCGCCTGCATCCTGCGGATCTCCTCCGGAGAGTCGCTCAGCTCCATCGCTACGACCATCACCATCGCTATCGAGTGATTCTGGATCGCTGCCCTGTTTTGCTTCATCCGCGTTACTAATTCCATCTAGGTCCGAATCGTTACCACGAACCCGTTGATCAAGTTCGGTACGAACTACCGCTCCTGGCACCGACATTGAATCATCAGAGGAGGAACCGGAGCTCTCCTCAAGTAGATCTGAAAATCCATCGCCATCTGAGTCGCCCCAAGGGCTCGTAGCATCCCTGTTGAAGGCCTGTCCGAGCCAGTTAGTTCCTGATGTTTTAGATGTTCCATCAGCAATGCCGGAACCGGCGTTATCGGGAGCATCAATCTGCGCAAGCTGTGCGAGTAAGTCGCCATCCTTTCCTATAGAGGCGCTGAGAGGCAGTATGCCTGAAATCTCCGTTGTTGTTGCTGTTACAGTTATAGTGATACTTCCAGTTGCAGTTACAGTTGCAGTTGGGGTTACACTCGCGGTGCTCGATGCTGTAGCTGCCGCGGTTCCGGTTCCGGTTCCGGTTACGGTCCCAACTCCTTTTACCTGGCTTCCTATGGCATAGTCCTCCTGACACGCATCAGTACCACTCACCACTATGGCCACCGAGAACATCGCCAGCACTCCTGCAATCTTTTCTAAGATATATTTGCTCAACATATAGTGGTGACCTCTCTAACTTCGTTCTGTCTTTGACCGCTAGGATACTCTGCCCGTGGCTTTCAAAAAAGGGGGTGCTTTACCCATCAGGAAACTTTCTAAGGGCCAAGGGGGCCCCAACACCGCCCCTAGACCATATATTTAGTGAGTTGGGTATGTTGTGGTGGCTAGGGAGGATGCGAAGTTCACGAGCGCTTCGATTCCGTCGAGATTATGGCCCTTTGAGTGGTATCCTACCGCTCCGTACTCCTCTGCTGTACGTGAGAGTTCTGGCAGTCTAACGTTACTTGTAGCCACTACGGTGGCCCCTGTATTTGATAACTGCCTGAGCAGCTCGAGGGCGCTTGAAACCATATGCAGATCTAACAGCACGACCGAGGGCTCCCATGAGGCTGAGAGCTCCAGCGCTTGGCAGGGGTTCGTTGCGAGCTTACACTCTACCTTGAATTCCGGATGGTACATCTCAGTGAACTCCTGGATCTGCGCAAAGTGATCGAGATGATCATCAACGACAAGGAGCTTTATCTCCCTGCGAAGTCCGGCTCTAACCGGCTTATCCGTTGAAATGATCGTCATCTAAAGTTCCTCGTAATCTCGACCAAAAAAAGAGCGACTCTCTCTTTCTATAGAGTTTATCGACAGGGGGGCTAATAAGCTAAATGTCGCTTTTTTGGCACCTGAAAATAATTAAAATACATTTTAGACTTGTCGATTCTATTCTTTTTGCATATGGTACGACCATGATCAGCATCCAAAGGATATCGCTATGAAAAACAAGACTCGTAAACAGACTAGACAGGCCGATGATGAACTATCACCTGAAGCCTCAAGCTACCAGTCCAGCACCCTTGCCCCAGTTCAGCGGCAAACACTTGAATTTCTTAGGAATTTTCTTGCAGAGCATGGCTATGCTCCACCTCTAAAGGCGATCGCTGATTTTATCGGGGTGAAGTCCCCATCAACCGCTCATTTTCACCTAGAGCGCCTTGAGAACAAGGGTTTTATTCGCAGGGGAGCCGAAGGGCTGCTTGAGTTGCTCGATCGTGTCACCCCTGAGTTAGGGCCAAGCGCCGTACCTTTAGTAGGGGTAATCGCCGCTGGACGGCCAATTGAGGCTATAGAGCAGGCTACTACGATAGAGATCCCCCCCAGCATGATCAATGGTCGTGGCGAGGTGTATTGCCTTGAGGTAAGTGGAGATTCCATGATCGATGAGCATATCTGCGACCGAGACGTTGTAGTAATCAAAAAACAGTCTGCTGCAGAGGATGGGCAGATAGTAGTTGCGCTGCTGGAGGATGGGAGCGCAACTCTTAAGCGTTATCGCCGATTGAAGAACGGTCAAGTTATGCTAATCCCGGCAAACCCGACCATGCAACCGATTACGGTCGATAAGGTTACGATTCAGGGTCGTCTGATCGGCGTGATTCGAGAGCTTAACTAAATTATTGTCGTTATGTAATGAACGTGTTGGAGTAGGTGTTAAATTTATGAATACAACTGTTAAGGAGAAAGAGATGGAACTATACGCGAGAGATGGAGAGACATCGGGTGCTAGCAGCGAAAAGGGCAAGGCACTTTCAACAGCGATCTCACAACTAGAAAAGAAGTATGGCAAGGGCGCCATTATGAATCTGGGGACCTCCATGAACACGGAGATAGAGTCTCATTCAACAGGCAGCCTTTCGCTCGACATCGCCCTCGGTATCGGTGGACTTCCAAAGGGCAGGATATGCGAGATATACGGACCTGAATCCTCAGGAAAAACAACCCTTGCTCTTAGCGCTGCCGCAGAGGTTCAGCGCGCTGGTGGAACCGTAGTCTATATCGACGCTGAGCATGCTCTCGATGTTAATTACGCAAAGCGCCTTGGTGTAGACACCTCTAAGTTGCTTGTTAGCCAACCAGATTCCGGTGAACAGGCGCTTGATATCTGTGAAGCGATCGTTTCCTCTAATGCAGTTGACCTAATAGTGATCGATTCAGTCGCGGCCCTTGTGCCGCGCGCTGAGATAGATGGCGAGATGGAAGATCAACAGCCCGGTCTTCAGGCGCGCCTTATGAGTAAGGCGCTGCGCAAGCTAACTGCAATCACTGCCAAGTCCAATACAACCATTATCTTCATAAACCAGATCCGCATAAAGATAGGGGTAATGTTCGGCAGTCCAGAGACTACCTCTGGGGGTAATGCACTTAAGTTCTACGCCTCAGTTCGTCTAGATGTTAGGCGTATTGGGTCGATCAAGGACGCAGAGAACGTAATCGGCAACCGCGTTCGTGTTAAGGTCGTTAAAAACAAGATGGCCCCACCGTTCCGTGAAGCGGAGTTCGATCTCCTTTTCAACGAGGGTGTAAGTTTATTGGGTGAGATCGTAGACATCGGATCTGACAAGGGGATCGTTGATAAGGCGGGCGCCTGGTTCAGCTTCCGCGGGGAGCGAATGGGCCAAGGTAGGGAGGGTGCTAAGCAGTTTCTGCGTGAGAACCCAGAGATGGCCAAGCAGATCCGCGCCCTCGTCATGGACTCCGTAGCAACTGCTGCTGACGCGGCATCAACTGCGAATACTCCTGCTCTACCAGAGGATGGCGAGGAGACGCAGACGGAGAGGTCCCCACGTTCACGCAAGAAGCTAGCGGCTAATAGCTAGGGCGCGCTCCTTGGCTGTGCTGCTGCTGCCCTGTGCACCTAGCTGCCCTGTGCACCTACGGTGCAACTGCTGTCCTGTGCACCTACGGTGCAACTGCTGCCCCGTGCACCTACTGTGCACGGGGCTTTGCTGTAATGGTACAACTACCCGCAATTGGCCATAGTTATCCCTATAAGGTAACGTTCCTTTTGAGTTAGGCCTTGAGTATAACTCAGCTCCTGTGGAAGTATGGGGGATGCCTGTTCTCTCATACTCACCTGCTTAGGTGTATGGTAGAATGGGGTCGTGTCTCTAGCTCTCTACTAGCTGTGCCTACTAGTTGTGGTTGTCCCTTATGTTCCTACGTGCCTCAGCGGAGATATTTCCGCGCATTCATCAGATCTCACTCGGTGCTAGCTGTCGGTACGCCATCGTAGCTGATGACGGCTTACTTACCCTAACCGATCCTGGTGCCACGTCGCATATCGGTGCTCTTGAGCAACGCCTCAAACGAAGCGGTTTTTCGCTCTCCATGGTCAATAAGGTCCTAATCACACACCTCGATGCTGACCGAGTAGCGGGTATTGGGCTTCTGCGTCGCCTGAATCCAGCGCTACAGGTATTTGGCAGCTCCGCCATGCATTTTGCTCTTAAAAATATCGAGTTTGTCAAAGAGATCTGGGAGCAGGACGCCGTAATCAGCTCCTGGTTTCCTCAAGACCTTGGGCCAGGTCTCTTACCGTTTGCTGAGTTTCGTGACGCTTTGCGGATCGACAAAAGCCTAGTCGAGTCAGATACCGTGACGCTTGGTGCCGAGATCGCTCTGCGCACCATCTCAACCCCCGGACATAGATCGCACTCGCTATCATACCTCGTAGTGCCACATGAGTTCCTGATCACCGATGAAACCTTCGGCTACTATAACGGTCGACAGCTTGCTGCTCCAGGAGCGGACGATTCCCTAGCTGCATCAATAGAATCGATTAATAAGTTTAAGAACCTAGAGATCTCTGGGATAGGTTTTTCGTATGGGGGCTCAATAACCGGCGCTTTAGTTCGTAAGCACCTAGATATGATACTTCAAAATACTCAAGATCTGATCGATGAGGTCAAGAAGGCCAAGGCTGCCGGTGTGCCGGATACGGAGATGCGCGCTCAGATTCGAGAGGCTTTTTACGCCCCGATACTACGCGACCCATGCCTGATTAATAGTCTAGATAAGAGCTTTGAGGCTGTCTGGCGGCAGAGCAGTGCCACTTCCTAATACGCGAGCTACTGTTTCTCCTCTACTCTGTACCCCAGTTTAATTTAACCCATATCATGGCGTGGTCTGAAGCCTGTTTAGGTTCATAAACTACCCCTGACTCATAACGTCCCTCGCTGGTCGAGCTCTGCCACGCATAGGATAAACTCTCTGAGGGCATTAATATATCATCCAGCCACGAGAACTCCCCTTTATATACGAAGGTTCCGGGCAACGATTGCACGGATTGATTGCTCGTTAAAACGCTAAAGAGCCGTTTGGGATTCTCCTCTCCCACCTGACAAATCGGCACGCCGCGCTTACTTAATCGACATCCCCCAGCATTTTGAAAGTTAGCAAGTGTGAGTGAGCCCTCCAGTATGCGCGCACTCGCAACATCGAAATTACTATTTCTATCACCGAGCAGAAGCAGTATCGATTCGCTCGAAGCGAAGGCCTTCTGATGTCGCACCTCAACGATACGGCGCATCGCCTCAGCCATCTCCATGCGATATGTCTCCCACTCAAGGCCGGTAGGATCTCCCTGCCCACCCCGTTTGGATTTCAGATGAAAGTTGACGATAGAGACGGTTTTTGTAACTTCGCCGCCCCTTGATCGCACCAAAAGCTGCACCTCAAGCGGGGCGCGCAAGAAGGGTCTTGGCCGTTGCTTTGCAACTAGCTTTGGCAGCTCAATGCGGGCATAGGAGAGGGTACTGCCGATAATCGCGCGGTCCTCGGCAACAAGAAATCCTAGCGTCATGCCCCCTTCGGCTGGTGGGCTGACTCGGATTTGATAAGTTCGATTGGCAACCTTACGCAATCGATCTACAAGGGGTTGCAGGGCTGCCTCAGCCGCCGCTGTATTAACACCGAGAACCTCCTGCACTCCGATTACATCGCACTTTACCGAGAGGAAGCGTTGAACTAGGTCCTCGATCTTCTCCTCGTGCTGGCGCTCTGTGTACTTTATATTCTTCTGCTTAGTTGCTGCGAATGTACCAAGGAGCTTAAGGTTCTGGCTGCAGACGGTCAACTCATGCTGTCCACGGGTGTCTGCTCCCAGATCCGGCTTGAGAGCCGGCTTCCTCTTAGTATCAGCATGCTCGGCCCCCTTGCTCTCTACCTGACCCTGTTCGCCTGCCCCCTCCTCTGCGCTAGCAACCGGCAGGGCAAGGGCACTTATCACTGCAGCAACTACAAGCACCCCTACCCTACCCAGGTAGCTTAATGCTGCTATGTCAATTAATCTGAAACACCGCATGCCTTTACCCTCCATGAACGGCGATTCTGCTGCGCCTGAGCTTCAAAGTTAGATTCAAGTGGCCCTCCTCCGTTCCTTGCATTCTCCAAACGTACAAGCGCCAACCGTCCTATTAAGATAGCATCTACTATATCCTGATGCTTAGAGAGATCTGTCAATCCCATCTGTGCTAGGGGTTGTGCGTAGAGGTATTCGACGGTCCTTAGCGCCGCCAACTTGACTTCAGCTCGCAGCGTCTGCTTGCCGCGTAGCCCCATC
This sequence comes from Pseudomonadota bacterium, assembly GCA_026390555.1. NCBI lineage: Bacteria > Pseudomonadati > Pseudomonadota > Pseudomonadota bacterium. Next base: position 2,094 of record JAPLFS010000066.1, on the reverse strand, counting down.
ACCTCATACTGTACCGTTCGGGGGTTTATGCGCCCCGGCACAATCACCCCGCGTGCTCTGGCGAGGGATTCAAAGAGCCCGCGCACTTGCTCTACTTTAATGGCGTTATGAGGGTCGCGCATCGTAGTGGGGGCCTCACACACCAGAACATCCTCTTCTCCAAGCCCTAGACCCTCAAGAACCCGGCCGATATCACCCTGCAGTTTTTCGAGCCGCAGTGCCATGGATATCGATGGGCCCAAACCCCGTAGCTTACCAACGGATAGAAGCACCCCCCCCGCTACCGAAAAGAGCGCCCATCCTGAACAGGTTAAGCTTGGGTCAACGGCCATTAGATGTCGGTATGGGGGCATGCCTGGATAATACGCTGTGATGGGCTAACCCGCTATACTGACAATTGATCTTGGCAATAGATCTTAGCAATATATCGAGTACTCTCAGGGATGTTACCGTATGGTGCCGTTCACTAGGGTGGCTTTGAGCGGGTGGACAGTCCCACGGTGCGCTGGTATAAACCTGCGAAGTTACGGTTTATGAAGGATCAAGCAGCGATGGAGCAGGAGTTACTCACTGAACTTTATAGCAAGATGTTGCGCATTCGCCGCTTCGAGGAGGAGGCTGCGCGCCTCTATACCGAGAAGAAGATCGGTGGATTTCTTCACCTCTACATTGGCCAGGAGGCCGTAGCGGTAGGGGCGCTCTCTGTACTAACTGAGCGCGATTACGTTATGACGGCCTACCGTTGTCACGGACACTTCCTTGCTCGTGGCGGCTCGCCCCGCGCAGGTATGGCTGAGTTAATGGGCAAAGAGACCGGCTGCGCCAAGGGTCGCGGTGGTTCGATGCATTTTTACGACGTTGCGCGCCGCTTTATGGGAGGCTGGGGTATAGTTGGAGCTCAAATTCCGGTTGCCGCAGGACTCGCCTTTGCAGAGAAGTACCTAGGTAGCGACGGTATCGCGATCTGCTTTCTAGGTGATGGCGCTATCAATATCGGCTCATTCCATGAGGGCTTGGCACTTGCATCCCTCTGGGAGATCCCTGTTATCTACGTGATCGAAAACAATTACTTTGCGATGGGCACGCCGCTTGAGAAAACAGCAGCAACGGACGATCTCTCAATTCGTGCGCTAGCCTATCCGATGGCCCGTGATACCGTTGATGGACACGATGTGTTCGCCGTTAGGTCGTGTATTCATGCCGCTGCAAAACGGGCACGCGAGCAGAAGCTTCCAACGTTAATTGAAGCCAAGACCTACCGCTATCGTGGTCACTCAATGGCCGATCCAGCCAAGTACAGAACGCAGCAGGACGTTGATTCCTGGAAGTCCAAGGACCCTATCAAGGTTCTCGGTGAGAAGATGGATGCGCTTGGAATGCTATCGCTACGTGAGCAGATCGACCTGCAGATCGAGGATGAGATCCAGGATGCCGTCAAATTCGCCGAAGAGTCGCCGTTCCCAGCCCCAGAAACCGCTTTGGATTATATCTATGCCTAACGCCATGCTTAATGATACCCAGTCCCAACCAGCAGTTCGTGAGATCCAGATCCGTGATGCCTTGCAGGAGGCGATGACAGAGGAGATGGTTCGTGATGAGCGCGTATTCCTTGTCGGTGAGGAGGTCGGTGATTATAACGGCGCTTATAAGTGCTCAAAGGGCATGCTGGCACAGTTCGGCCCTAAGCGTGTGATCGACGCTCCAATTGCAGAGAACGGCTTTGCTGGTATCGGCATAGGTGCTGCCATGGCGGGGCTCCGTCCGATAGTCGAGTTTATGACCTTTAACTTCTCACTGTGCGCTATTGACCAGATCCTAAATACAGCTGCGAAATCACGCCTGATGTCGGGTGGGCAGATCTCTTGTCCGATCGTATTCCGCGGAGCAGGCGGGGCGGCCTTTCAGCTTGGAGCTCAGCACACCAACTCATTTGAGCATTTCTATGCCTATACTCCTGGATTAATCGTTCTTGCACCTGCAACCCCCTACGATATGAAGGGGCTGCTTAAGAGCGCTATCCGAGATGATAATCCGGTTGTCTTTTTTGAGTCGGAGCTTACCTACGGCAAGCGTGGCCCCGTTCCTGAGGGTGAG